>DATCEJ010000109.1:0-2613 GCA_036510135.1 Roseiarcus sp.
CGTTTAGAATTTCGCGATGTTCCGCTTCGGCGCTGCGGCCATGCGCTCCAGCGCGCTGCTTGAGCACCCGGACGATCGCCTCATCCACTCCGCGCACCAGGAGATCGGGCATATCTGCGGCTCCAAGATTCGATGATATCAATGATATCACCGGAGGAAGCCGGCGGCAAGATCGGATGGGCCTCCGCGCCCGGTCGCGCCAGGGCCGAACGCGCGCGATTTTGAGCGCGGAACTAAACGGGGTCCCAAGTGACTGAAAACATTAGGGGGCGCCGGTAAAATGACGGCTATGCCAAGCGAGGCGCATATCCGCCCTGCCAAGACGGTCTTCGAGCGCGGCTTGCTCCGCGCGACGCCAAAGCCCTTTAGCCGCGGCCCGAAGGCCGACAGCCGCCTATTGCGCCGCCTGGATGTTGGGGAAGGCGATCTCGATCAGCGTGCCTTGCTCGCGGCGGCTCTTGATCGAAAACTCGGCCTTGTTGGCTTCGACCAGCGCCTTGGTCAGCGGCAGACCGAGACCGGCCCCGCCTTTGGATCCGCTCCTGCTAACCTGGCTGAACGGCGTCAGCGCGAGGCCCACTTCATTCTCGTTCATGCCGACGCCGGTGTCGCGCACGCGGATCACCGCCTGGCCGGAGGCGTCGATGGCGGTGGAGACGATCACCTGCCCGCCCGGCTCGTTGAACTTCACCGCGTTCGACATCAGGTTCAGCATGATCTGCTTGAGCGAGCGCTCGTCGACCATCACGCGAGGCAGGCGGTCGTGGAGCGAGACGCGCATGATGACCCGCTCGCGCGCGGCCTGCGGCTGCATCAGCGACACGCATTCGCGAATGACGCTGTTGGCGTCGACGGAAGCGAAAGCGAGTTCGAGCTTGCCCGCTTCGATCTTGCTGAGATCGAGCAGGTCGTCGGCAAGACTCATCACGTGGCTGCCGGACGCGTGGATGTCCTTGATGTAGTCCTTGTAACGCTCGTTGCCGACCGGGCCGAAACGCTCCTCCAGCATCACTTCCGAAAAGCCCAGAATGGCGTGCAAGGGCGTACGGATCTCATGGCTGACCTGGGCGAGAAAATCCGTTTTCGCGGCGCTTGCGGCCTCGGCGGCCTCGCGCGCGGCGATCAGGCGCCGTTCGGTGTCGCGCTCGCGGCTGAGGTCGCGCACGAGAGCGCAAAACTCGGGCGCTTCGCTCGGACCAATGCGCCCCAAGGCCAGGGCCAAGGGAATCGAAGCGCCGCCGCGATCGCGCCCGACGACCTGAAGCGGACGAAAGAGCGCCTCGGCTTCGCCGCCCTGACTTAAGGATTCAAGCCTTGCGGTCGCCTCAGGATGACTTTGCGGCGCGAGCAGCATCAACAGGCTCTCGCCCGCGATCTCGTTTTGATGGTAGCCGAACAGGCGCTCGGCGGGCGCGTTCAGCGACAGGATGCGACCGGCCAGATCGAGCGTGATGGCGCCGTCGCTCGCGCGGTCGAGCATGGCCTGAAGGTCGCTGCCCGCCAGACCGCTGGGGATCGTGACTTCGCTCTCGACGGCGCGCATTCTCGCGCGGAGTTCCGCTTCCAGCGAACGGCGAAGCGCGATCAGCGTCGCTGGCGCGCCGTCCCAAGCGATCACCTGCGCGTGGCCGTCGACGGACACAATCTGCCCGTCCGCCCTCACGATCGCGACCGCGCCGACGTCCTCGGCCGTCATCCCTTGCGGATCGCGGTCACGGAACATTTTGGAGAGGGCGTTCGCCGCCTGAAATTCTGCGAAATCACGATATCCAATGAGCTCGAGCAGCGTCCTGTTGGCGTAGAGCGCCTGCCCGTCGCGGGCGACCAGCGCACCAACCGGAAGACGGTCCAGAACGGCGCCGGCGTTGCGTCGAACTTCATCGTCGGGGGCGCCGCGCGCCGCCGCACCGTTACCTTGCCGATCCGTCGGCTGCTCTGCGCTCGTATCGTCCCGAAGTTCCCGTCGATTGTCCGTGGTCGCGCGTTCGTCCGAGGAATCGTCGCGCGAAGCCGGCGTACGGCCGACCAGTGCGCGCGCGATTTCCCGGAACGCGTCGCGCTCGCTCCGGCTGAGCTCAACGCTCTCGGCGGGAAAGCTTGGCGCGGTTTCGCGGGCCAGCGCATCGAGCGCGCCCGGGCGGATCGGAACGATGTTGGACGAGGCGCCGGCCGACGGGTGGCGCAGGACGTAAATCGCGGCGGTGCGCTCTGGCGGGGACGGTTGAAGCTCGCTCTCCGCGGAGTGTCCGGTCAGATCAGGCTGCGCAGTTTCCGCGGCGGGCTCGTCGGGGTCGCTCGCCTCAGTGGGGCTTGGAGCGGACTCAAGCCCATCCCTCTCAAGTGAAGCCTCGGACGGCAAGGGATTGGGAGCATCGTCTGCCGCAAGCCCAAGATTCGGTTCAACCGGCTCCCCGGCGTTTTTGGGCGCCTGGGCCTCGGCTTCGCCCTCCCTCGTGGGCCGCGACGGCCCCGGTTCGAACGCCTCGGACGGCCCGGATCGATGGTACTCCTCGGGCTCTGCCGACGGACTGCTTTCGGACACAGCGACGGCCTCGATCTCCTCGCCCAACACGCCAAAGCCGCGATAGCCCAAAAATTCGCGATGACGGCCGA
>DATCEJ010000110.1:0-5865 GCA_036510135.1 Roseiarcus sp.
CTTGCCGCGAAGCGGCGGGGGAGGGGACCATGCAATAGGCGTCCGGGAGGACGGACGCCCGTCTCTCGACGGGCTGTGGCATGGTGGAGGGGGCGCTGCAGGCTCAAAAGAAGACGCGCCTTACCGCCCCAGCGGCGTCTCTTCCTCAACGCCGACGGCGTAGCCGAGGCCGCGCGCTGTCTTGATGATGTCGCCGCCGAGCTTCTTGCGCAATCGCCCGATGAACACTTCGATCGTATTCGAGTCGCGGTCGAAATCCTGCTCGTACAGGTGTTCGACGATCTCGCCGCGCGAGATGATGCGCCCGGTGTGGTGCATGAGATAGGATAGAAGGCGATACTCGTGGCTCGTGAGCTTGATCGCGACGTGGTTGACGGTGACGCGCCCTGCGCGGGCGTCAAGTCTGACCGGGCCAACGGTCAGATCGCTGGAGGCGTGGCCGGCCGCGCGCCGCAACAAAGCCCGCAGGCGCGCCAACACTTCCTCCATATGGAACGGCTTGGCGACATAGTCGTCGGCGCCGGCGTCAATGCCCTGGACCTTGTCGCTCCATCGATCGCGAGCGGTCAGGATCAAGACCGGCATTGTGCGTCCGGCCTTGCGCCAGGCTTCGAGGATCGAGATCCCGTCGCGTTTGGGCAGGCCGATGTCGAGCACGACCGCGTCGTAAGGCTCCGTGTCGCCGCGAAACCAGCCTTCCTCGCCGTCGAACGCCCGGTCGACCGCATAGCCCGCAGCCTCCAGCGCCGTGCTCACCTGACGGTTCAGATCCCGATCGTCCTCGACAACCAAAAGCCGCATGGGGCGCCTGCTAAGCCTGATTCCCACCGAAATCAATTCTTGCCGGGCGGCTCGTGGGGCTCGTGCGTTTCACGCGGCTCGTGGGGTTCGTGGGGCTCATGAGCTTCGTGCGATTCATGCGGCAGCGGGCGCGAAGCGATTTTCCCCGTCCCAGCCTCCATCTCGACATGCACGAGACGCCCGTCCCGATGCAGGAGGGTGATCTCGTAAATGAAGTCCTCTCCGGTGCGGCAGAGCTTCGCCGACAGCGCTTCGGCCTTGCGTTGCGCGCCGGCGGCCTTAAGCGCCGCGAACGGCTCGAGCAGGTGACGCGACTTGACCGTCTCGCGCGTCTCGGCGGCGTTGAGACAGGCGGGCTTCGCCGCAACAAGGTGCAGCTCCGCTTCGGCGGCCTTAGCCGGCAGACATCCCACAGGGGCGCAACCGACGCCGGCGGCGTAGGCCGCCGAGCGCATGAAGCCCCACCAAGCCCCGGCACGGCAAAGCATGGCGAGCGCGGCCATGACGGCGAAGCCTCTGTTGAGAATACTTGATGCCCCATGTTGGCGCTGGCTGCTGAATGCAATGTGAATGGTCGAGGCGCAGAATTGCAGCCTGAGCGGATGACGCGCGCGAATCCAGGCGGAAAAGCGGCGATTTGCGTGCCGAGCAATTGATGCGCCACGCCTTCTGGCGCATGAAGCCGGCTCAATGTCGCCTCCGCTCTCCCGCTTCCTTCGATCTCTGACGCTTGCCGCGGCGCTTGCCGCGCCGCTCGCTCCAGCGCACGCGCTCGTCGGCGCGGAACCCGACAGCCACTTCGCCGACCGGGTGGCGATGGTGCTGATCCGCGGCGGCGACAAGGCCGGCTTCTGCTCGGCCCTGGTGCTCAGCCCCCGCGTTCTTCTGACCGCCGCCCATTGCCTGAGACCCTTGCGCGACATGGCGGTCCATTATCGCGACGCCGCGGGAGCGCCGGTCATCATTCCGGTCGATGCGGCGATCGCCCACCCGCTCTACCGCGCCGACGCGATCAAGGCGCGTGTCGAGTCGATCGACCTCGCTCTTATCCGGACGATCCGGCCGCTTCCCCCGCGTTTCGTCGGCGCGGCGATCGCCGATGGCGGGCCGCCGCCGGTCGGCGCGTCAACGATCGTCTCGGGCTATGGCGCCGCGCGCGAGGGCGATTGGTCGTCGGGCGGGGAGTTGCGCAGCGTCACGCTCGCCGTGCGCGAGCCGGCGTCCAATGTTCTAATATGGGCCGCCGATCCCACGGGAAGGGCGGCCGGCGCCTGCAACGGCGATTCCGGGGCGCCGATCTGGTCGGCGGATGGATCGGCGGCGATCGCCATTGTCGCCTGGGCGCAGGCGGCGCATGGGCGTGGCTGCGGCGGCCTGACGCAGGGGCCGCTGCTCGCTCCCCTGAAAGGGTGGATCGAGGAGACCGAGCGCAGGCTTGCGAGGGGCGGCTAAGCCGCCTTCAGTAGCCCGAGCTCCGACAGGCTGCGCGCCGTGGCGACAATCGCCTCCGCTGGGCTTCTCGGCGCCCAGCCGAGCAGGCGGCGGGCCTTTTCATTGGACGCGTTCTTGTGTTTGCCGAGCTCCGGCAGAATCCCTCTTACCTGGGGATCGAACAGCCCGACCACCCGCATGAGCCAGTCGGGCAATTGACGAGTCGGAACCTTGCGGGCAGCCGGGCCCAGGCCGTCCTTCAGCATTTGGGCGAACTGGCGGATCGTCGCGAAATCTCCCGAAGTCGCGATAAACCGTTCGCCGCGTGCGGCGGGGTTAATCATCGCTCTCAGGTGCAGATCGGCGACATCCCGCACATCGACTCCGCCGAACGAGATGTCCGGGCATCCTGGCATGGCGCCATCCATCAGACGCTTCACGAGCACGATCGAGCTCGAGACGTCCGGACCAAGGACTGGCCCAAGGATGAGCACCGGATTGACCACAGCCAACTCGAGCTCCCCGCCTTCGCGTGCGATAAAATCCCAAGCCGCGCGTTCGGCGATCGTCTTCGATTTCGGGTAGGCCTGCACAGTCGGATCATCGAGGTTCGACCAGTCCCTCTCCGTGAACACAGCGGTCCGATCCTTGGGGGCGCCATATCCGATTGCCACGAAGGACGAGGTCATCACCACGCGCTTGACGCCAGCGTTGCGCGCGGCCTTGAGCACGCAAAGCGCCCCGTTTCGGGCCGGTCCGATCAGCTCATTCTCGTCCTTGGGCACGGTGCTCGGAAAGGGCGAGGCGACGTGGAGCACATAGTCGCAACCGGCCGCTGCATCCGCCCAGCCCGCGTCGGCGCTCAGATTGGCTTGGGCCAGGGTCAGACGCTCGCCGACCTCGCCCGCGCCGCCCTGGCGCAACATGGCGCGCAGATCGCTTTCGCGCTTGAGATCGCGGATCGTGGCGCGCGTTTCATGTCCTGCCGCCAAGAGCTGGACCAGACAATGGGCGCCGACGAATCCCGTGCCCCCGGTGACCAAAACGCGCGCCATGTGAGCCTATGCCGAAGCGCTGGCGGGGCGGCGCGCGAGCGAGCGGGCTTCCGCGCTCGAAAGTGCGATCTTGTTCTGTCGCCGGCGCTGCAATTCGCGGTCGGCGATCACGCCAAGAAGGATCACGGCGCCCATCACGGCGAAATTCAGCGAGGACGGGATGCCCAGGATGTTGACCAGGTTTTGCAGGACCTGGAGCAGGACCATGCCGAGCACGATCCCGAGGATCGAGCCCTCGCCGCCGCGAAGCGAGCAGCCGCCGAGCACGGCGGCCGCAATCGCATAGAGTTCGTAGAAATTGCCATGCGCCGAGGGCGCGACGGACTGGGTGTAGAAGACGAAGAACACCGACGACAATCCGGTGAGAACGCCCGCAAGCACATAGGCCGCCACGATCACCCGCGAGGTCGGAATGCCCGAGAAGCGCGCAGCTTCCTCATTCTTTCCGACCGCGAACAGGTAGCGGCCAAACATCGACTTGTGCAGGACGACCGCGAGGATCGCGGCGACGATGAGGAGGAAGATGAAAGTGTGGGGGATGTCGAAGGTCCGCCCCGACATCAGCCATTCGAGTTTGTCGTAGTCGGTCGCGTAGCCAAATCCTTGCGTCGAGTCCTGCGTGTACCAGCGGGCGATGCCACGATAGAGCAGGAGGCCGCACAGGGTCACGACGAACGGCTGCAGCTTCAGTCGCGTGATCAGCGCGCCATGGATGAAACCCAGTAGCGCGCCGCCCCCAACCGTGACCGCGAGGGCGAGGGGCCAGCCAAAGCCGTGGTTGACCAGGAGGTCGAGGAAGATCACGCCGAGCAGAGCCAGCATCGAGCCGATCGACAGGTCGATGCCTCCGGTGATGATGACGAACCCTTCGCCGAGCGCAAACAGCCCGAACAGGCCGATTTGATTGGAGAGGTTTAGAAGATTGACCTGAGAAATGAACTGCGGGTTGATGAAAGCCGAAACGCCGCCGATGACCAGGATGAGCAAGGCAAGCCCGAATTCCTTCTTAAGCATGAGCGACGGCGTCCTCGTGTATCTTTTGTCCGACTGCGAGCATCAGAACATTGTGCTCGGAAAAATCCTCGCGCTCGAGGAAGCCGCTCACCCGGCCTTCATGCATGACAGCGATGCGGTCGCTGACGCCGATGACCTCTTCCATGTCGCTCGAGATCATCAGGATCGCGACGCCGGAATCGGCAAGAGCGCGCATGATTTCGTAGATCTCGGCCTTCGCGCCGACGTCGATGCCGCGAGTCGGCTCGTCGAGCATGATCACTTTCGGGCGCATGGACAGCCATTTTCCCAGCACCACCTTCTGCTGGTTGCCGCCTGACAGGGTTATCGTCTCGGTCTCGATCGAGGGCGCCTTGATCTTGAGCGATTGGCGCTGCTCTTCTGCGACCTTCTGCTCGCGCCCGCCGACGATCAGCATGGCGCGCGAATAGCGCTTGAGATCGGCGAGCGAGATGTTCTCGACGATCGGCATGTCGAGAACGAGCCCCGTCCGCTTGCGGTCCTCCGGAATGAGGTAGACGCCCTTGGAGATGGCGTCGCGCGGCGACTTCACCGAAACAGGGGCCCCGTCGAGCGAAATCGAGCCGCTGAGCGGTGGCTGCACCCCAAAGACCGTTTGCGCCAGGGTGCTGCGGCCGGAGCCGATCAGACCGGCAAGGCCGAGAATCTCGCCAAACCGCACGGAGAGCGTGACCGCGCGATCGGGGAAAGCGTCCGTCACCAGGTCGGTGACCAGGAGTCCTGTCGCCTTCGGCGGCGCTTTCGGGGGAATATAGAGCGACTTGAGGTCACGCCCGATCATCATCCGGGCCATCGCGGCGTGGGTCAGCTCCTTCTTGGCCAGCTCTCCGACGGCGCGCCCGTCGCGCAGGACGACGACCCGGTCGCAGCAGGTCTTCACTTCGCCCAGGCGATGGGAGATGTAGATCGTCGACACGCCATGGCGCTGAAGGTCGTCGATCACCTCGAGCAGGCGGTCCGTCTCGGTCAGCGTGAGGCTCGAGGTCGGCTCGTCCATGATGATGACGCGCGCGTCCAGCGAGAGCGCTTTGGCGATCTCCACCATCTGCCGTTGCGCGATCGACAGGTTTTCGACCATGTCGGTCGGTTCGAAATCGACGCCGAGCCGCCCTAGGAGCGGCCTGACGCGGGCATGCATCGTTTTCTCGTCGACGAGCTTGAGCATGCCGCCGAAGCCGGGCTCCCGTCCGATGAACACGTTCTGCGCCACGTCCAGGTTCTCGAACAGATTGAGCTCCTGATGCACGAAGGCGATGCCAGCCGTCGTCGCCTGGGTCACGGTGAGGCGCGCGTGCTCGACGCCGTCGATGACGACCGTGCCCGAGGTCGGCGCGATGACGCCGCCGAGGACCTTCATCATCGTCGACTTGCCGGCCCCGTTCTCGCCGATCAGCCCCAGCACCTCGCCGTGCGCAAGCGACAGCGACACCCCGTCGAGCGCGATGACGCCCGGATAGGTTTTAGCGATGGAGCGAAGTTCGAGGAACGTTTCAGACATGGACGGGCGCGGGCGCTCGGTCGGGGTCGCGCGCTCCGGCCGGAG
>DATCEJ010000111.1:0-2035 GCA_036510135.1 Roseiarcus sp.
TCGACTGGTATATGGAGGGCAAGATCAACATCGACGATCTCATCACCCATACGATGCCGCTCGCCGATATCAACAAGGCGTTCGACTTGATGCATGAAGGAAAGTCGATCCGGTCGGTGATCGACTATGCGATGGGGTAAGAGCCCGAAGCCAGACTGCGGGCCGCCGAGATTCCGTTCACCCGCCAAGCAATATCAACGTGCTGCGATGCATTTTTGGTAGTCGGGGCAGATTTCCGGGCGCGGAGGAACTGGCGTCAGGTTGGGGCTGCGCGGATGAGGTCGGCGAGGGGTGGGATTGGTGGTCCAGCGACTCCGAGGCGTGCGCCGATATATTCGAAAAAGGGCACTTTGAGTTTCATGCAGGTTTTGGCGAGACCGAGCATGGTGTCGCGGGCGTCGCGGCCCTTGTCGCTGACGGTTCCGCCGGAGATTTTTCGCTTTGTGACGAAGGCGCGGATGTCGTTTTCCGACGCATTAGTGTTGAGCGGGATGCCTGGCCGCTCAAGGACACGCAACAAGTCGTCCTTGTTGCGATAGAGGCGTCTGAGGAGGCTGTCGAGCGTCGCATAACCGGTTCTGGCTCGGTTGAAGATGCGCTCGAAGCGAGCGCGCAGAACCTGGGCCTGTTCCCGGCTGGGGGCGAGTTTGTAGTCTTTCAAAGCGCGATAGAACCACCAGATCATCCGTTTGGCGATTTCGATGGCGTTGCGCTGTTTGTCATTAGCGGGGATCAATTTATGAACGAGCCGTTCGGCGTGAACCCAGCACAAAGCGTGGACGCCGATGCGGAACTGGCCGGCGTCGTCGGAAACGACGACGGCGCCCTGCAACAATCCCTGATGGCGGATCGCGCCCCACAATGCGGCTTCGTTAGCGATCAGGGCGGGATCGGGAGTGACTGATCGCGCGCTCACGTCCAGCGCCTGCAAATGCCGCCGCCAGTCGTTGAGGCTCTGGAAAATGCGGTCTCTATGGCTAGCGAACTTGTCGATGACGATCCGCGGCAGCCCATGCTCTTTCATATAATCGAGCGCCGCGTCATTGATCACGTAGAGCGATGCGCCGCCGCAAAGGCGCGACAGAAACGCCAGGCGCGATTTGGTCGGACCGGTGCGAAAGACGCAAAAGCGATCCGAGCCGATATGGGTGGCGTAGCCGTTCTTGCCGGCATGGCGCGCGCCCGTGTCGTCGACCGTGACAAAGGCGCCGCCCAGCCCAGCTTTCAGCACAGCCTCATCCTCGGCGCGGAATATCTCCAGCCTGGCTGTCAACAGGCGAACGACCTGTCGTTTCGAAATGACCACGCCCATGCCATTGAGAAGCGCCACAATGCGCTCGCAGGTGACTTGCCCGGAAAAGTGGAGCGCCAGCACAAGGCGATGCAGATTGGGGCCATAGCCGCCGACAATGCCGGGGGCGAGGTCAGCGAGGATCGTCTCGCCGGCCGGCGTTTCCCACCGCTCGCGCCGATAGCGCGTCACCTGCGGATGCAGGCTCAAATCCTGAACGACGATGTCCTCATAACCTTTGTGACGCGAGCCGGCGGGAGCTTTCGCCCTCACCATCACCGTCGCGCCGATCGTCAGCTTGTCGAGATGCCCGCCGCGCCGGCGCGTCGAACGTCCCCCCTTGTCGCCGCCGCCCTGCGGCGCTCTCGCGTTCGTCGCTCTGTCCATGCCGGAAGGCTTTTGCGGCGGGCGCGGCGGCAGATGCTTGAAACGCGCCAACTCGTCCTTAACCGCCTGATGCTCGATCTTCAGTTTGGCGAACGCCGCGCCAAGCTTCTCATTCTCAGACCGAAGCCGCGCCACCTCGCCAATCAAATCCCGCACCACGCCGACCAGTTCGGCGGGCGTCAGGCGTTCCAGCGAATCAGGCGCGTGCGGCGGCATCCAAAGCTTGAATCACATTTTCCAGACGCTGACTCCCCCCGCGCCCGGAAATCTGCCCCGACTACGCGTCTTTGTCCACGTCCGTTGCGGCTGCGCAATCGGCGACGCTTTCCCAAGCCATCGCCGCGGACGGCGACGCCC
>DATCEJ010000112.1:0-15465 GCA_036510135.1 Roseiarcus sp.
CCTCGAGCTTGGCCGCGCCGCCAAGGTCCGGCAGGTCGATGACGAAGCAGGCGGCGATCACCTCGGCGCCCATCTGGCGCAGGAGCTTGACCGCGCCTTCCGCCGTTCCCCCGGTCGCGATCAGATCGTCGACCAGGATCACGCGCTCCCCACTCGTGACCGCGTCCTCGTGCATCTCCATGTGGTCGAGCCCGTATTCGAGCGAATAGGGGATCGAGACCGTGGCGTGCGGCAGCTTGCCCTTCTTGCGGATCGGGATGAAGCCCGCCGACAATTGATGCGCGACGGCCCCGCCGAGAATGAACCCGCGCGCCTCGATGCCCGCGACCTTGTCGATCTTCGTTCCCGCCCACGGCTGGACAAGTTCGTCAACCGCGCGGCGAAACGCTCGTGCATCGCCGAGCAGCGTCGTGATGTCGCGAAACAGGACGCCTTTCTTCGGGTAGTCCGGGATCGTGCGGATGGACTCGGCGAGAAGCATGGGAAAGCTCGATTCGGGAGGTCAGGCCTCAATCCATATCGCATTCGCGCTGGAAAGCCATCGAGGCCGCCAGGGGGCTCGGGCATGGCCGCGTGCAGGCATTTCCGCGCCGGCAAGACGCGTCGCCCCCAACCGTAAAGTCGGCAAATACGCGCCAATAAACGTGACTAAACGCTAGTAAGCGCTAGTTAATTAGCTGGCGTTTACTAGCGTTTATTTTTTGAGAATGAACCTTTTCAATGGCTTACGGCCGTTTGGAGTAAAAAATCCGGGGCTTCTCCTCAGCCTCGCCAATGGGCCGATTCAGGCGTGTTTGCGTCGCTCTGGACGTCAGAAGAACCCTCGAAATCCTCCCCCTCCGCCGTGTCCTCCCCCCACCCCTCTGGGGGCGACCCTTGAGTCTTTTCCATATGCTCTTGCGCCGCTTTCCACATGACCTCATCGATGCCGAAATTCTCGGCCATGCGGTTGATCTTCTCCATGAGCTTCTTGCGCGCTTCGTCGTCATAGGCCTGTTCCGCGCCGGCGACGGTCTGGTAACGGTCGAGCCGGTCGAGCGCCTTGAGATAAGGCGCGATCGCCGAGATCTCGCCCGAGGCGATCGCCTGGGCCCCAAGTTGCACCGCCGGAGCGAGGCGATCCAGTTGCAGCTTCGCATGTTCGGCCCCGCTGTCGACCGCACGCTTTTCCAAAACCTCGGAAACGATCTGACGGATGCGTGAGACGCTCACGCCCTCTTCGGCGGCGATTTCGCCATAGGTGAAGCCCTCGCGCAGGCTGGCGAAGATGCGCCTACGCCGAAACGTCATGCCAGGCCCGCCTAACCGCCGGCGCCGCGCCGGCGCCCTGTGTTCAGCCATCCAACTCTCTCCTTCAGCGCCTCATTTAATGGAAAACACCTCAGACTAGCATATATTCTATAAATCAGGAACAAAAATCGCCTCGGCTTCGATTCTTTGAAATAAAACGTTTTGGTATCAATATGTTAAGACTGAACACGCATCCGCCGCAGCGCGACCCCAATCGGCCAGGGGACTGAAGCACGAATCGAGCTCGGAACGGCCGGTCCGGAGCCCGGTGGCTTATAATTCGGCTGTATTTCGACCCGGTTGTCATCAGATTCGCGCCATTTTCAGCCGTTCTGGCGCCATTTTGCGGCGGACTGGAGCACCAAGGCAGCCGACCAGCCTCCGCCGCGACGCGCCACCCGCACATCCCGATGTTGCAGCAGTTCGTCCGCACGGACGACCTCGACAAGGCGGAGCAGTCGGGTGTCCCTCCAACCCGCCTTAGAGGTCGAGCACGACATCGGCGCTCGGCCGGCTGCAGCAGATCAGGAGATCGCCGCTCGCCGGGGCCGTGAGCGGCTCGACGAAATAGTCGACCGCGCCGGCGACAAGTCCGGTTTCGCAATTGTGGCAGACGCCGGTGCGACACGCCCAGCGCACGGGCACATCGCAGGCCTCGGCCATTTCGAGCAGGCTCTGAAACGCCGGATCCCAGCGCAGAGCCAAATTGCTTCTGGCGAAAGACACCATCGGCCCGGCGCCGGCGGGGCGGTCGGGCAGATGTGGCGGCCGGTGCGGAGCGGCGGCGACGCCCGGCGTCAGCGCCGGCCCGGAGCCGAAATTCTCGCTATGCAGCCGCTCGGCTGAGACACCCCAACTGGCGAGATCGGCTGTCAGGCCGCTCATGAACGCGGTCGGGCCGCATAGATAGAAATCGGCTTGGCGAGGCACACCCAGCTCCTTCAAGACCTTCACGTCCAGGCGCCCAGGGCCATCGAAATCGACCGCCGGCCGATCTGTCGGGCCGGGCGCGCTGTAAAGGATGTGGCTATGGCCTCCGGGCAGCAATTTGAGCAGCGCCTGCACTTCCGCGGCAAACGCGTGCTCCGCCTTGTTGCGGGCGCCATGGATCCACCAGATTTCTCTCCGGGAGCCGCCGGCGGCCAAGGCTTGCAGCATGGCAAGCACCGGAGTTAAGCCGATGCCGGCGCTCAACAGGACCACAGCCCCGTCGCCCTGCTTGAGCGTGAAAGCGCCACGTGGCGCGCTGACGTCGATGACATCGCCGACCTGGACGCGCGCCTCGACGTAAGTTCCGGCCGCGCCATTCGGCTCCCGCTTGATGCCGAGCCGCCAGCGCTGCTCGTTCGGTTCGCCGGACAGCGAGTAGCTGCGCAGCAACGCCGGCGCCTCGGGCGCGGGCTTCAGTCGCAGGACGACAAACTGCCCGGGCATTGCCAAGCCGAGCGGACGGTCATCGCTCGGTTCGAGCATGAGCGAAGTCACGTTCATGCTCTCGTGTCGCTTGTCCGCGACCCGCAGCGGCCGGAAGCCGGCCCATGCCGGCGCCGGCCCGCTCTGGCTTTCCTGTTCGAGCATGGTTTCGAACGAGGAGCGCCAGCCGGCGCTCAACGCCGGGATGCGTAAAGCCCGTTCCAGTCCGCTCTTTTCGCGCCCGGGCAGATACAGCAGCGCGTCGGTCTCAGCGACGGTCAAATGCTCGGGGCCGGCCAAGACCTTTCCGATCTCGTCGCCGGCTTCGACCTCGCCTTCCTCGAGGACGCGAAAATAAAAGCCGGGTCTGTGATGCGCCACGACCAGGGCCGGCATTTGCGGCTCGTTCATCCGGATGCCGAGCCGGTAGCAGGTGACGCGCGGCTGCGTCACTTCGAACAGCGCGCTTCCGATCCGGTAATGGTCGCCGATGCAAACCTCGGAGTCGGGCAAGCCGTCGACCGTGAAATTCTCGCCAAACTGCCCGTGAACGAAGTCGTTGCGGCCAAGCTGAGCTTGCCAATAATTGTAGGACTCAAGCTGATAAACGAAGACCGCGCGATGCTCGCCGCCGTGGCCTTGCAAATCGCCTTGGCCGTCCCCGTCAAGGTTCAATCGCCGCGCCATGCGACGGCCCTGCACAGGCGTTTTCCAGACTCCAGTGTGGACAGTTTTGCCCTGCCAAGGGATGTCGCGCGGGAGACCGACATTGACCGAAAGCAAGCGCGCCATTTTTTCCTCGTCCCTGACCCCGGGAGCGTCGCTGAGGCGTTCTAGCAGAGAGTGGGCGCGTGCGTCGTCGGCGTCGCGATAAGGCCCAGGGCAGAATCCTCAATCGTTAACGGGCCGCCTCAACACTCATCGACCTCGTGCTGAGGCGCCCCGTCTCCGGAGCCTTTTCCTCGCTTTCGACGAGCGCGAATCTCGCGACCTTTGCTTTCCTCGACCCAATGCTGAGCTATGACGCCAACGACGTCTATCTGGGTTTCGCCGCTAAACCGTTCGTATCCATAGCCCAGACACCGAACCAGGCTGCGACCGCGCTTGCCCTCCAGGCCCAGCCGGCCGGCTCGACGCTTTACAATGCGCTCATCGACCAGACGGCGCCGGGCGCGCTCACCGCTTTCAATGCGCTGTCGGGCGAGATTCATGCGAGCGCGGTCGGGGCGGCCTTCGATGACACGCGGCTGCCGCGCGAAGCGGTGCTCGACCGGCTCGCGGAGACCTACGGAGCGCCCCCGCCGGGCGGCGCGAAGACCGTGAAAACTTACGACTTCTCGACACAAGCGCAGGTCTTTTCCGCCTGGGCGCAGGCGTTCGACTCCTGGGGCCATGTCGGCGGCAACGGCAATGCCGCGACGATGAACAACAACCTCGGCGGCTTCATCCTCGGCGCCGACGCTGTCCGGCCGCTATCGTCTCGGCGTCGCGGGCGGCTACACCAACTCAAGCCTTGGGGCGCCCGCGCGCGGTTCGTCCGGGAACATCTCAGCGACCTATATCGGGCTCTACGGCGGCGTCAGCGCCGACGCGTTGCAATTGCGCGGGGGCGCCTTCTACGCCAACAACCACTACGGCCTCGATCGCTCGGCGTCGTTCCCCGGCTTCAACCAGACGGCGGGATCGGGCTATGGCGGCGACACTGCCGAGGTCTTCGGCGAGGCCGGCTGGCGGATCGCCGTCGCGGCGCCTTTGGTCTCGGCCGCGTGGGTTGAGCCGTTCATCGGCGTGGCGGGGGTCGATCTCCATACCGCGAGCTTCGCCGAGACCCCCGGCCCGGCCTCGCTCGTTGGCGGGTCGGAGAACGCGGGCTATGGGATTACGACGCTTGGGCTGCGCGGCGACACGACGATGTTCGCAACCGCGCCCTTGACCCTGAACGGCATGATCGGCTGGCAGCACGTTTACGGCGGGCCGACGCCGAACGCGACGCTGGCCTTCGCCAGCCTTCCCTCGACTCCGTTCGCGATCGCCGGGGCGCCGATCGCGCGCGACGCGCTCGCCCTCGAACTCGGAATCGACCGGCGCCTCAGCTCGAACCTCAAGCTCGGCGTCTATTATTCCGGGCTCCTGGCGTCGAGCGTCAGCGATAACGCCATCAAGGCCAAGCTCGAGGCGACGTTCTGACCGCCCGGGGCGCGCTCGCGTCCGTGAGGGATAATGAATTTCTGGAGTCTGTAGACATTTTATTGCTAAAAGTAGAAAGCAGGACTATGATCGCCGGCGATGACAGGTTCCACCCCGGAACGAGGGCGTCCTCGGGCGAGCGTGCGACGGACGGAAGAACGGCGGAAAATCCTTTGACAAGACTGAGCGCCGGCCTGGATGTTGAGTATGCAATCTCAGATAGAATAGGTCTTTTTTTTATTTTTTTCCTCATAACTCTTTGAAAAGTCCCGAATCGGCCAAAGGAATCTAAGGAAACGCAAGCCTTTTTGCTTGGTTTACTTTGGATTCACTTGCTTTTGCTTGCACGAGTTCGCGCCGCCAGGTTGTAGCCACCGGCTTCGCTCTGGATTAAACGACGGAAGCTCAGTCACTCGCCGAGCACGCTCTCCGCCGACGTGTACGGGAGCCCATGGGCCGCCGCGACCGGCTCGCAGGTCAGCTTGCCGTCGTGCACGTTGAGGCCGGCGCGCAGGTGGGGATCGTCCTTGAGCGCCTTCACCCAGCCCTTGTCGGCGAGCGCGAGCGCGAACGGCAGGGTCGCGTGGTTGAGCGCGAAGGTCGAGGTGCGCGCGACCGCGCCCGGCATGTTGGCGACGCAATAATGCACGATGCCGTCGACGACATAGGTCGGGTGCGAGTGGGTGGTCGGCTTCGAGGTCTCGCAGCAGCCGCCCTGGTCGATGGCGATGTCGACGATGACCGCGCCAGGCCGCATGGTCTTCAGCATCTCGCGGGTGATCAGCTTGGGCGCGGCGGCCCCGGGCAGCAGCACCGCGCCGATGACGAGATCGGCGCTTCGCACGAGATCGGCGATCGAGGCGCGGGTCGAATAGACCGTCCGCAACGCCGAGCCGAACTCGGCCGAGAGGCGCTTCAGCGCCTCGTGCGAGCGGTCGATCACGGTGACGGAGGCGCCCATGCCGACAGCAATCGTCGCCGCGTGGGTGCCGGACACGCCCCCGCCCAGCACGAGCACATTGGCCGCCGCCACGCCCGGCACGCCGCCGAGCAGCACGCCCCGCCCGCCCTGCGCCTTCTCGAGCGCATGCGCCCCGACCTGCGGCGCGAGGCGGCCCGCGACCTCCGACATCGGCGTCAGCAGCGGCAGGCCGCCATAGGGGCTGGTCACCGTCTCATAGGCGATGCAGGTCGCGCCGGAGGCCATGAGGTCGCGCGTCTGCTCGAGATCGGGCGCGAGATGCAGATAGGTGAACAGGATCTGCCCGCGTTTCAGCCGCTTGCGCTCGTCCACGAGCGGCTCCTTGACCTTCACGACCATCTCCGCTTGCGCGAACACGTCAGCGCCCGCCGCCACGATCTTAGCGCCGGCGTGGACGTATTCCTCATCCGGAGACCCGGACCCGATGCCGGCGGACGTCTCGACGATGACCTTGTGCCCGTGATGGGCGAGTTCGGCGACAGCGGCCGGGGTCATGCCGACCCGGAACTCGTTGTCCTTGATTTCCTTGGGAACGCCGACGAGCATGGGCCTTGCCTCCGAAGCGCGTTAAACCGGTTCGATTGAGGTTATCGCAGGAAATTCGCCGTCGGGACACTCGCTTTGGCTTGAGGCTTGTCTCTCTGGTATAAGTGGCCTTCGACTCGCTGCGGCCGCGTGAGGCTTACGAATCCGCAGGAGGCTCGGAGGGGCATGATTTCGATCGGACAGCTCAAAGCGTTGGCTTTAGCGGCGGCCGCGGCGCTGGCTATGGCGTCAGCGGACGCTGGAACTCTCGATCGCGCGCGGCAGGACAAGGCGCTGCGCATCGCCTTTCGCGAAGACGCGCCGCCGTTCTCGTTTACCGACTCGTCTGGCCTGCCTGCCGGCTTCGTGATCGATCTGTGCCGGTCGGTCGTGAAGCATATCGGCGAGCAGCTCAACATCAACGATCTCAAGGTCGCTTACGTGCTGGTAACCGCCGAGAACCGGTTCGACGCGATCGAGAACGGCAAGGCCGATCTTCTCTGTGAGCCGACATCGGAGACGCTCGCCCGTCGTGAGCACGTCGACTTCTCGATCCCGACCTTCATCGACGGGGCGAGCCTGCTCGTCGGCGGCGATGCGCCCGGCGACTTCGGCGCCCTCTCCGGCAAGAAGATCGGCGTTCTGGCCGGCACGACGACCGAACAGAGCCTGCGCGACACCCTGGCGAGGGCCAATATCACTGCGGAAATCGCGCCTGTGAAGACGCACCTCGACGGGCTCGCCCTGCTCGACAAGGGAGAGATCGTCGCCTATTTCGCCGATCGGGCGATCCTTTCCTATCTCGCCTCCAAAAGCAGCGACTCGAGCAAGCTCCGTCTCGCCGACAATTATTTCTCGCTCGAACCCTATGCTCTGGCGCTACCGCACGGCGACGAGGATTTCCGGCTCGCGGTCGATCGGGCTCTCAGCCACATCTACCGCTCGGGCGAGATCGCCGTCTTGTTCGCTCACACATTCGGCAACGAGATGCAGCCGAGCGACACACTGAAGGCCCTTTATTCCGTTTCGGCTTTACCCGATTGAAGCGACATCTCAGCGGTCGGAAAGTGGCGCCGTGACCGAGACCAGGCCGGACATCGCGACAATGGCGTTCGAAGCGGCGCTCGCGGAACTCGAACAGATCGTCGATCAACTGGAAAAAGGCGCGGTTGCGCTCGATGAATCGATCCGGCTTTACGAACGCGGCGAAGCCTTGAAGAAGCGCTGCGACGAATTGCTCAAGAACGCCGAAATGCGCATCGAGAAGATCACGCTTGCCGCGGACGGAGGCTTCAAGGGAGTCGTTCCCCTTGACGACGACTGACCGCGCTGGCTCGGAGCCCGCGGCAGAACGATCCGCGCCAAACGACGCATCCTGCGAAACGGCTTGTTAACGCCTTTCCGCTCAAAGTGTTGAACATTCCTTAACTCGCGGCTCTGCTTTCCATCGCGAACGCGGCCTCGGGCCTGAGCGCGGAAACCATGCGGACGGTAGCGTTTGTGAGTCAAAAGGGCGGCTCCGGGAAGAGCACGATTGCTTCGTCCCTGGCGGTCGCGGCGCACGAAATGAGCGAGAAAGTCTGCGTCATCGACATGGATCCGCAAGGCTCGCTCATGAATTGGGCCAGGATCCGCGCCACCGGCGACATCAAGGTCCTCGCTTCTGGAGCCGCCCGGCTGCCAGCTTTGCTCGCCACGCTTGAGCGCGGGGGCGTGACGCTCGCGTTCCTCGACACGCCCGGCGCGGAAGGCGCGGCGTCTTCGGGCGCGATGCAAATCGCCGACCTCAATATCGTTCCGTCCCGCCCAAGCCCGTTCGATTTATGGGCCAGCGCCCGAGCGCGCACGGCGCTCGAGGACATCGGGGCGAAGTTCATGTTCCTGCTCAACCAATGCCCGCCCGCCGAGCAGACCACCCGAGTGCGGGACGGCGTCGAGGCGCTTGAAGAAATGGGCGGGCTGATCTCCCCGTTGATCCTTGCGCGGGTCGAGTACCAGGACGCGGCTCGCCAGGGCCGGGGCGTGACCGAGCTCAACCCATCGGGCGCCGCCGCCCAGGAAATGTACGGCCTTTGGCGCTCCATCAGGGCTCGCCTGGCGCCAGCGAAAGTTGGACGCTCCGCCCAGAAAGCGGCGTAAGCTCGGGGCGAGCATCGCCAAAAGCACGCTGCCGACGCCAATTCAGCCAAGGGGCCGGCGCATCGTCGCGAAAAACTTTACGCTAGTAGCATTCGCGGCTAGGTAGCCGCCGTCGATCATTCGGATCGACCTGAGGGCGCAAAAATCTTGCTATCCGGAACACTCAACATCCGGGCTGACCGACACCTACGATGCTCCAGCCTTGCTTCAAGAACGCCTCGGCTTAGCACGCGATCGGCGCTGAGACAGCGCTTCTATCGGCCCGACCCACCCGGGGTTGACGGCGCGCACAAACTGCTCGCCGCAGAGATCGTCTGGTCCTTGTGAACTCCTTGGGCTGCCCTCCTTTCGAGGTCCTGCCGTCTCATGAAGCTCCTGGAAACGTTGCGTCTTCGCCTCGAATTTGTGGTGGTCTGGCTGATGATTGTCCTGGCGCGCGCCATGCCTCTGCGGATGGCTTCGTGGCTTTCCGGAAAGCTATGGCGCCTCATCGCGCCGCGCCTCAGTCGACAAAAGCGCGCGCTCGCCAATCTTGAACTGGCGTTCCCTGAGAAATCGCCGGGTGAACGTAAGGCGCTCGCCGCGGCGATGTGGGAAAACCTTGGACGAACCTTCGCCGAGAGTCTCTGCCTCCCGGCGCTCATAAAGAGCGATCGCATCGTCTTCGAGCCGGCGGAGAGTTTCGACGCGGCGGCGAGCGGCGCGAAGCCTTTCATCGTCTGCGGACTTCACTTGGGAAACTGGGAGATTCTGGCGTATGGAGGCCAGCGGCTCGGTATTTCCCTCATCGGCGTTTATCAGCGCCTGTCCAACCCTTATGTCGACGACCTGACGCGCAGCCTGCGCGAACCGCTCTACAAGGCGGGTCTGACGCCCAAAACTCCGGTGGCCGCGCGCGTACTCCTGCGCGCCATCAAGGACGGCGCCTCCCCGTGCTTCCTCGCCGACCTCAGAGACGACAACGGACCGTTTGTGCCTTTCTTCGGACAGCCCGCGCGGTCAACTGTGTTTCCCGCGCTCCTCGCCCGCAGGACTGGGGTGCCGCTTTACGCCGGCGCCGCGTTCCGCCGTCCGGGCGGACGTTTCAGTATTCGCATCATGCCCATCCCAATGCCGCACACGAACAACAGCGCGGCGGACGCTCTCGCGGCGACGAAAACGCTGCAGCGCCAGTTCGAGGCTTTTATCCGCGAAGCGCCCGAGCAATGGATGTGGGCCCACCGGAAGTGGGGCTAGTCCCTCTCCGCCACACGCCCGCTGGAAAAGGGCGCCTCTGGAGCCTTCTGCTCTTGAAGTCTATGCGGATCGCTTCGTTGCGCCTCCTTCCCCCCTTGTGGGCCTTGTGGGGGAGGATCGAGGAGGGCCCGCCCCCACATAGGGCGTCCGGAAGGACGCCCGTCTCTCGACGGGCTATGGGGGCGGGTGCGCTTACGCCATCGATTCTAGCCAAATGCAGAAGGCGCTAACCGCCGAGTTCAGTGCGGATTGTCCGCCCGCCGCGCTGGATGGTCAGATCCCACAGCCGCGCGCGTTCCGCGCAGGCTTTCTCCAGATCGCGGGTCGTTGCGATCTTCTGGCCGTTAACCGTGACGATGACGTCGCCCTTTTGCACGCCGACCTGCGCCGCGGTCGAATTGTCGCCGACCGTCGCAACCACAACCCCGTGCAAAGCGCCGTCGAGCGACAGTTCCTCGGCGACCGCAGGCGACATGTTCATGACCTGCGCCCCTTCGAATGGCGAGCGGCTCTTGATGGTCAACGCGTCGCGCGGGGGCACTTCCGGCGCGGCGGCGAGCTTGAGCGGCAGAGTGAGCGGGCGCCCGTTCCGCAGGATCGATAGCCGGGCCGAGCCGCCGAGAGGCTTGACCGCAAGTCGAAAACCGACGCCCTCGGCGTCATCCACGTTCTGGTCGTCGACCGCGGTGATGAGGTCGCCGCGCTTGAGACCCGCCTCGGCCGCCGGACCGACGGAGGCGACCGTCACGACCAGCGCGCCGGTCGGGCGGTCGATGCCGAGATTGTCGGCGATATCCTTGGTCAAACTCTGCAGGCTGGCGCCGAGCCACGGCCGCTTGACGGTGGCGCCGCCATGCAGCGCCGCGGCGATGACGCTTTTGACCATATTGACGGGGATGGCGAAACCGATCCCGATGCTGCCGCCCGAGCGGGAATAGATGGCGGAATTGATGCCGACCAGCTTGCCGTCCAGATCGACCAGAGCGCCGCCGGAGTTGCCCGGATTGATGGCGGCGTCGGTTTGAATGAAGAAGCCGTAGTCGCTGATCCCCACTTGCGTGCGCGCAAGCGCCGAGACGATGCCCTGGGTCACCGTTTGCCCGACGCCGAACGGGTCACCCACAGCGATGACAAAGTCCCCGACTTCGAGAGCATCCGAATCGCCAAGTTCGAGCACCGGAAAATCTCTACCCCCTTTGAGCCGAAGCACGGCAAGGTCGGTGCGCGGATCGCGGAGCACGATTTCGGCTTCGAATTCCCGCCTGTCAGAAAGCGCGACCTTCACCTGGGTCATGTTTTCGATCACATGGTAATTGGTGACGATGAGACCCGAAGGGTCGACGATGACACCCGATCCAAGCGATTTCGACACCCTGGAATCGTCCCCTCCACCGCCGAAAAACCGGCGGAAGATCGGATCGTCGAACATCGGATTGCGCGCCGCCTTCTCGACCCGTGAAGCGTAAACGTTGACGACCGCGGGAGTGACCTTCTTCACCACCGGCGCGAAGGAGAGGCGCACCTGGTTTGGACTCTGGGGCGCGACTTTGGGCGCTGTCTCGGCGAACGCCCCTCCCCATATGAGCGAGAGGACGAAAACGAGCGCCAGCCTTATCAACCTGAACCTCCGATTGTCCTGAGCCCGCTCATATAGGCGCCCCCACTCCCGGAGCAAACCGTTGGCGACGCGAACGACGAAAGCCGCCTGACCATCTGGCGAGGTGGGCGGCGGCCTGAACGAGGCACATGTTAGGCGGCAAAGGAGCTCTCCCCATGTCAGACGAACCCGCCTCTTCCGCCTTGCTCGCCCTGTCGACGGAGTTTGCCAGCCTCATCCGCGACGTCGCGCCGAGCCTCGTCTCCATCCAATCCGGGCGCGCACGGTTAACCGGCTTTTCCTGGCGTCCAGGCCTCATCGTCGCGGCCGAGAACGCGCTCCCCGACGACGGCGAGCTTTCGATCTTCGCCCATGACGGCGCGTCGAGCGCCGCTCAGATTGTCGGCCGCGATCCGTCGACCGACGTCGCCCTGTTGCGGATCGAGCGGACCGATCTGCCGAAAGCGCCGTCTGCGGCTGCAGCGCCGGCGGCCGGGGCGCTCGCGGCCGTCGCCGGCGCGCGCGAAGGCGCAGCGAACGCGGCGCTGGGCGTCGTGTCGTTCGTCGCTCCGCAATGGCGGAGCCTCCGCGGCGGGCTCATTGACGCGCGCATCGAACTCGACGCGACGCTCGCGCGCTCGAGCGAAGGCGGCCTTGCGCTCGACGCTTCGGGCCAAGCCCTGGGCATGGCTGTTTTTGGCCCGCGAAGGCGCACGCTTGTCATTCCGATGGCGACGATCGACCGCGTCGCCGACGTGCTTGCGGCAAAGGGCAGGATCGCGCGTGGCTATCTCGGCCTGGGCCTGCAGCCAGTCAAGCTCGACGGTGGCGGGACCGGGGCGATGGCCATCAGCGTCGACGCCAAGGGGCCCGGCGCGGCAGCGGACGTCCGGCAGGGTGACATTATCGTGGCCTGGAACGGTGAACCGATTCGTGGCGTCCATCAGCTCGTCCGCGCGCTCGGACCCGAAAGCGTCGGCGTGAGCGTCAAGCTGACGCTGCGCCGCGGCGGCGATCCGATCGAGACGATTCTGACGATCGGCGAACGGCCGGAGAGCCAATGACAGCTGAGCCGCCGGTCCTGGTGGTGGCGATCGAGATCGGCGAACCCGAGCTTGCCGATCGGCTGACGGCGCTTCTGGCCGATATTCCGGGGCTCAGGCTCGCGGCGCCTGGCGAGCCGGCCGACGCAGCGCTTGTCATGCCCGGCGAACCCGAGCCTGGGCCTGACGTCGCTTTAACGCCGCGCGAACTCGATGTGTTGGCGCTGATCGCCGAGGGCGCGTCGAACAAGGCGATTGCGCGCCGTCTCGCGATTTCGGTCCATACGGTGAAGTTTCACATCGCCTCGCTGCTCGACAAACTTGACGCGCAAGGACGAGCCGAGGCAGTGGCGCAGGGCGCGCGGCTGGGGGCCATTCGGCTTTAGGCCGTCAAGTCCCCCAGCGCACAACATATTTTCTTCGCTGTCAGGCGAGCTGGCCGACTGCGCTTCGCCGTTGCGATGAGCGGCGAACAGCGGCAACCCCAGCTATTCCGCCGAAGCCAAGCAGCATCATCGCCCAGGTCGCGGGCTCCGGCGCCGCCATTGGGCCCGTCGGCCCGACGACCAATGAGTCCGTCAACCGCACATTGCCGAAGAAGCTAAATCCGGCGCCATTTGTCATGGCCGAAAGAAGGATCTCGATCGGATCGTTCGCGTCCGCAGCTGACGCAGTATATGACGCCTCGAAGTCGTACCAATTCCCGCTCTCCTGCATTTGAGCTTGGGTTAGACCGTAGGACGCAAGCGGGGTCGCCTTCACCAGATTGCCCCCGACAAGAAGATCGACGAAGCCAAGATCAGGATTGGTCTTTTCGAATCCCAGATCGACGTCCAACGTATATGTCACGCCGGCGACGGCCGCGGTCGAAACGACCTGGGATACCGTCGCGTTGATCGCGCGGACGACAATCGGTTCCGGCGTCGTCCCACCGATCAGCGGATCGCCGTTGAAGTTGTTCGTGACCTGGCCGATTTGCCATTGGCCCGAATCTCCGGTTGGCGCACGTGTTACAGATGAATTCCAACCGACAATAGTCTTGTCCGCGAACGCACAGCCAGTGCCGCAACTAACTTCGAAATATGTCGCCGCGGACTGACCGGCGGGAAACATGTCAAAATACGGATCTGCGACGGGCACTACCGCCGCATCGGCCGTTGCCCCGAACGCCGCCAAGCCCGCGACGCAAAACATCGCGGAACTCAAAATCTTGAGAATTTTCATCCGAATGATCCCCGAAACGTCCAAACCGCCGAAGCGCCCCCGACGACCTAACTTACAATATACATTTGCGTGTTGCAGTCAACCTTCGCTCCCAGGATTGCGCGCTTTCGGACCGTTTACCTTAAAGCCCAGGCGCGGCTTCCGCTCAGCTCTCGGCGCCTGCGGCCTGCAGCGGGCCGGAATCCTTGCCCTTGGCCTCGACGTCGCGATCGACGAATTCGATCACCGCCATCGCGGCGTTGTCGCCGGGGCGAAATCCCGCCTTCATGATCCGCGTATATCCGCCATTGCGGTCCTTGTAGCGCGGACCCAGCACGTCGATCAGCTTTTTGACCAGATCGGCGTCGCGCAAGCGCGAAATCGCCATCCGGCGCGCGTGCAGATCGCCGCGCTTGCAAAGGGTCACCAGCTTCTCGACCACCGGCCGAAGGTCTTTGGCCTTTGGCAGGGTGGTCGTGATCTGCTCGTGCTTGATGAGCGCCTGCGCCATATTGGCGAACATCGCCTTGCGATGCTCGGGCGTGCGACTAAAGCGCCGTTTGGCGTGTCCGTGATACATTTGGCTGTCTCCTATTCGGGTCTGCGGCCGCCGTGCCAAGGAACGGCCGCGCTTTTTGGGTTCCTCTCCCGCCGGGAGAGGGGTCGGGGGTGAGGGAAACCCTCATCCGGCGGGCGACCGCCCGCCACCTTCTCCACATAGGCTGTCGAAAGACGGGCGTCTCTCGACGCCCTATGGGGAGAGGGAAACTCAGTAGTGCTCCTCGAACCGCTTGGCGAGGTCTTCGATGTTCTCCGGCGGCCAGCCCGTAACCTCCATGCCGAGGTGAAGGCCCATCTGCGCCAGCACTTCCTTGATCTCGTTGAGCGACTTGCGGCCGAAATTCGGCGTCCGCAGCATCTCGCCTTCCGTTTTCTGGATAAGATCGCCGATGTAGGTGATGTTGTCGTTCTTGAGGCAATTTGCGGAGCGGACAGACAGCTCGAGCTCGTCGACCTTCTTGAGCAGCGCCGGGTTGAAGGCAAGCTCGGGGATCGCGTGCTGGGCCTCCTCGCGGCGCGGCTCCTCGAAGTTGACGAACACCGCGAGCTGGTCCTGCAGGATGCGGGCGGCGTAGGCGAGCGCGTCCTCGGGCGACATCGCCCCGTTGGTCTCGATCGTCATCGTCAGCTTATCCTTGTCGAGGTCCTGACCCTCGCGGGTGGCCTCCACACGGTAGGAAACCTTCTTCACCGGCGAGAACATGCTGTCGATCGGCAACAGCCCGATCGGGGCGTCTTCCGCCCGATTGCGGTCAGCCGGCACATAGCCCTTGCCAGCCATCACCGTGAACTCGATACGCAAGTCCGCGCCCTCGTCGAGCGTGCAGATGACGAGGTTCGGGTTGAGGATCTGGATGTCGCCGGTCGTCTGAATGTCGCCGGCGGTGACTGCTCCCGGACCGCGACGCTTGAGCACGAGGCGCTTGACGCCATCGCCCTGCATCTTGACCGCGATGTCCTTGACGTTGAGCACGATGTCGACGACGTCCTCGCGCACGCCCGGGATGGAGGAGAATTCGTGCAGCACGCCGTCGATATGAATCGAGGTGATCGCCGCGCCCTGGAGCGACGACAGGAGCACCCGGCGCAATGAGTTGCCGAGCGTCTGACCGAAACCGCGCTCCAACGGCTCGGCGACGACCGTCGCGACCTTACGCGAGGCCTCGCTCAGAACGATGTCGAGCTTCTTTGGCTTAATGAGTTCTTGCCAGTTCTTCTGAATCACGGCGCTAGCCTTCTCTTTCGACCATAAGCGGACTCAAAACAGAGCGTTGGTCGACGACGCTCGC
>DATCEJ010000113.1:0-4117 GCA_036510135.1 Roseiarcus sp.
CCACGTCGGTGTGGCCGGCGAAGACGAAGTTGGGCCGCTCAGCGCCAATTCGCGCATAAAGGTTGAGGACGGCAGGGGTTCCCGGCGCCTCGAACGTGACGAGTTCAGTGGCGAAACCAGCCTTGGCCAAAAGATCGCGCAAGTAGAGCAGCGCGCCGCCGTCGATCGGCGTCACCGACGGAAATCGGATGAGCGCGCGCGCGATCTCGAGCGCGGAGGGGACTGCGGACAATATGGAGTGACCTAAGATGGGTGGTGAGGATAGCGGATCGGGTGACGCATTGATTAGAGGCTCCGCGACATTCCCCGCAACGGGAACACTTTGGGGCGCTCACGATCGCGCCCAGGCGGAGGGGATTTTGTAATCCGCACTTGCGCTATCTTGATCCGAGCTTGGCCATCGAATGACCGGAATGCCATTCTGAATAGAAATAAATGGCGATTGTCAGCGAAGATGCCTGCTACCAGTTCAGCAATCTTGGGGGATACGCGTTCATTTGCTGGTGGATCCCATGCGGCGACCCCTGCAACATAATCAGCGAGCCTTATCATCGTGTCGCACCACGGGTTCTCACTAGTTTGCGTAAAGAAGCCGAGCTTGGGCTCTTTCAAATTCCTCTTTTCACACAACGCTCCAACGTTGATGGCAAACAGAGTTTGGGCAATTCCTGAATAGCACTCGACAATCTTATCTCGATCTGGAGCCCATCCAACCAATTCAACTGGACCAAGCTTACAAAGAACCGCAACGAGATATGCAGCAATCGCCGATGTGACGATAAGGTCTTCAAGCAGCCGAAGGTTTAAGCTGGCCTTGTTCGCCTGTTCGCGGACCGCCCGTACTTTGCCAATGAGCTCGGCGCATTCGTCAGCGTTCTTCCACCTTTCCATCATTTCGATGGTTTGGTCGAGGCCGCGACGCGCACTTGCCGCGTCTGCATAGAGTCGACGTTCACGGTCGGCGACTACGCAAATGGTAAATGCCCGTCCGCCGCGAAGCGCTCTCTTTATCGCGGGATCGATCAGCTTAGTTTCTTTGAGATCCTTTCGCGGAAGCTCTGACAACAGCGCATTCGTCTGCCTGAGTTTATCCCCTCCAGGCAGAATCACGAAAGCGAAAGAATCGTTCGGTCGTGACTGATCTCGGATGCAGAAGTCTGCAACCACAATCCATTTGGTCGTCGCCTGCCGCTGGGCGAACCGAGCTAGACGACGCTCGGCTTCCGAATTGAACGACGCATCCAAATGCGCCCACAGCCCATCCACGAAGTAACGGTCACCGTCCTTAGCAGCAGCATCAAATTGACCAGTGTCCAACTCGCCCCGCCCGCTACCTCGGCCGCATTTCGCGCACCGGCGCGGCCCAATCGAGGCCGGCGTCGTAGATCGGCGGCTCGGTGTTGGACAGAAGGTTCCACAAGCCGGTGTGCGGGCTGCGCTTCACGGACTTGATCAGGACCCGCCCATCGCTGAGGCCGCAGACGCACATGCGTCCGACAAGACTGTCGTCGGGCGGATTGCGAATGTCGTCGTAGAAGACGAGCCAGTTGTCGAACAAAACGCCCAGCGAATGGCCGCGGACCTGCACCGCGACCGTCGTCGGCTTCGAGTCGAGCGGCGCATCGACGTCGTCGAATGGACCTTGGCCGTCCGCGTAGAAATGGGCGACCGCGCCCGCGCCGACATAGCCGACCAGCGGCGCGCTGGGTGGGCGCGGCGGTCCGCCTCCGATGAGGCGCGGCGGCTCGATGCCGAGATATTCGGACACCGTCGCGATCTCGTCGGCCCTCAAGCGCCGATGGCCGTTGAGGAGGTCAGTAACGGCGGAGGGCGATCTGCCGAGCGCCTTGGCGAGGCCGCTACGCGTTTTGCCGGTCCTTTTGAGGCCGGAGCGAATCCATTCGACGGTCAAAGCGGAAGCTCCTGCAACTTGCTTTCTCCAAGTGAAAGGCGTGGGGCGCTCTGGCGCGTCCTGGCCATCGAAGACCTGCCGACTCACGGTATTAACCTCGTTTCCGAAAAACCGCAATTCAAAAAAACAGAACCTTGACACAAGCTTCTGTTTTCCCTGATACTGGACAAAGCAAGAACATAACACGGCAAAACAGAAAGGGCAAGATCCATGACGACCTCCCAGCCTCGCCGGCGCCGCCCTCCGAAAGTCGACACCGAGCGAGCCGAGGCCATACGCTCTTCCGCCCGGCATCTCAAGGACTTGCAGCGCGCTCACGAGGGCCCCCCGCCGGACGTTCGGGTCAACACCCGCGGGATTCCGAAGCTGGTCCCTCCCATCCTCGAACAGTCCTATTGCACCTCGCCAGCGGCTCTGTGTGCCGAACTCGCGGAGCCGATCAAACCCCGTGCTGAACTTGCGGAGCCCGCCCGATGAGCAGCCCCAAAAAGCCGACCAGGCGCAAGTCGCCGCAAGATCTGCTCAACGCCGTCCAGGAGCGGCTCGACGCCACGCCCGAGCGCCTTGCCCGCGCCAAGGAGACTGGCGAGACGCCGAGCCTCGACGCCGATCGGAAGCGCCGTTTTCTTGATCCGTTCGACACGATGCGCGCCAACCGGGTGCTGGCGCCCAGCAATCCGAAGCTCAACGACATCCGTTGGCTGGTCGGCGAATCGCTGCGCCGCACCCATCATCGCGCCCGGCTCGACCAATTGCGCGCCGTCGCCCCCGACCGGATGGGATCGACCGGCTTCGGGCCCCGCCACGGCCTGCCGCAGGCCGAAGCCGCCCTTCACGCCCGCGACAAGTTGCGGGAGGCCGAGGATCGGGTCGGCCCTCATGCCTGGCCGATCGTGACCCGGATCGTCATCGAGGGCGCGGGCGTGCGCGAGTGCCGCGGCTTCGTCCCCGAGCTCGCCACCCCCTGGCGCGCTGACGCGGTGGTCTCCGACCGCCTGCGGGTGGCGCTCGACATGATCGGGGGGCTCATGGGGGTCACGGCGAGACGCGAAAAGCGAGAGCCGTGACGGCTCCCCACAAGCCCTCAATCGCGAAAACACCTCTCAACAGGAGCATGTCCTGATGACTTTCAACATCGTCGCCATGATTTGCATGGCCGGCATGAGCCCCGCTGATTGCGGACCGGAGCCAGGGTTTTCCCGGGACGTCGCCATCATTGGCCAAGTCTCCAACGAGCTGTGGTGCGGCGTCGAAGCCCAGCAGGACCTCGCCAAGAGCGCGCCATTCCGCAACCTTGGCGAGGGCGAGTTCATCAAAATCATGTGCGTCAGAAACGGCTGAATCGCACCTCTGCCGCTTTGGCTCATCGGGGCCAGAGCAGCCGAAGCCTGGCTACGCTATCAACCCTTCGCCCCGCGAATTCGGTTGGAAGCGCGGCTGCTCCGAGACTTTCCTGAGCAAACAGCGGCGTTAAAAGCCGCCCTTTCAAAGTTGCAGAAAAGTGAACCTAAGCCGCTGAAACCATTGAGTCGCGCGCAAAATTGCACGCTCCGTCGCGCCCTTGAAACAGGTCGCCCCCGCTCAACCTTCACGCGCCGCCGGCAAGTCGCTTCTGCAGAAAAATGCGCTTGTGCCCCGGCGGATAGTCGAGTTCGCCGAACACGGCATAGCCGAGCTTTGGATAGAAACCGGGCGCCTGGAAGCTGAAGGTGTCGACCCAGGCCGAGTGGCAGCCGCGCTCGAGCGCCCTCATCTCGGCGTCGCCCATGACCGAATCCCCTGGCCGCGCAGCGTGTCGCTGACCCAGAGGTAGCGAATGAAGAGCCAGCCGGAATAGGTTTCGCCCGCGAGCCCCGCGACGATGCTCTCCCGGTTGCGCGCGAACACGGCGAGCGGGCGCCATTGCTGATGGCCCGGCCATTTGCTCTCGTTGAACGCTTCGAGGCCGTTCGGCAGGACCTCGACGTCGGCGTCGCCCGGCGCGTCCTCGATGTCGAAGCGAATGGGCGAGGACGAGGTCATCCGCGTCTGTCCTCAAGAACCCTGCGGATTGAGCCGCCAGGAGGCGCGGACGACGCCCTCGAGGTCGGCGAAGCGCCCGACGATCGCCTCGAGCGCCAGCTCCCGCCGCTTGTGCGAGGTCACGATCGCGGTCACGTCAACCCGGCCCGTCTCGCCCAGGAAAGCGCTGTCCAGCTGGCTGAA
>DATCEJ010000114.1:0-6645 GCA_036510135.1 Roseiarcus sp.
GCCGAACACCTGATCAAGGCGGCGCGTGGCGTTGAGATCATGGCCAACGCGACCGTCACCTGCATAGAACCGCAAGGACGGATCGAGGTTGCTACGGAAGCCGGGATCGAGAAGCTCGAGGCGCGGGCGATCCTGATCGCCACGGGCATACGTGAGACTCCGCGATCGGCGCGTCTCGTTTCCGGCGCCCGGCCTTGGGGAATCACGACAACCGGCGCCTTTCAGGACATGGTCTACATTGGCGCCATGCGGCCTTTCAGCCGCCCCGTCATCGTCGGGACGGAGCTTGTTTCCTTCTCCGCAATCCTCACGGCGCGTCACGCCGGAATTCGTCCCGCCGCCATGATCGAAGAAGGAGACCGGATTGTCGCGCGGCGCCCGCTGGACTTCGCCTCGAGAGCGCTTTTCGGCGTCCCCCTCCTCACCCGAACGCGGCTTCTGCGCATCAACGGCTTGGAGCGTGTGGAGAGCGTGGAGATCGAGCGCGACGGAGCGCGCTCGACGCTCGCATGCGACGGGGTGATCTTCACCGGGAAATTCAGGCCCGATGCGGCGCTCATCGAAGCGAGCCAAATCGTCTTCGACGACCTCACAGGGGGGCCTGCGATCGATTCGGCATGGCGGTGCTCCGATCCCCATTACTTCGCCGCAGGGAACGTCCTGCGGCCCGTCGAACATTCCGGGTGGGTCGCGGCGGAAGGCAAGTCCGCGGCGCACTCAATCCTAAAGGCTCTTGCGGGTGGCCTGCCGGATGCCGAGGCCGCGATCACGCTCAGTGTAGAAGGCGCCCTGCGCTACGCCTATCCCCAACGCCTCCTGCCCAACGATGGTCCGATCACAGTTTTTGCTCGCGCGGCGCGGGCTCACAAGGGCGTCCTGCGTCTGAGCGCGCGAGGCGAGACGCTTGCGATGCGACGCATCAACGCGCTCCCCGAGCGGCGCCTCCGCCTCACGTTTTCCAGCGAACGCCTGCGCGCCAAGCAGGACGCCGTCATCACGCTCGACTGAAGGACTTGAACCGCGACGTGCCCTCGATCCTCGCAATCGATCAAGGAACGACCTCGACGAAGGCGTACGTCAGCATCGACGGCGGCGCCGCGACATTTGTCGGGAGTCGCACGCACCGCCAGATTCATCCTTATCCCGGATGGGTCGAGCACGATCCGATTGAGCTCAGCAACCATGTGCGAGAGCTGGCGACGCTCGCCGGATCTTCAGACGCGATTGGTCTCGCCAACCAGGGCGAAACAGTTGTCGCATGGGACGCTAAGACGAAGCGGCCCCTCTATAACGCGATCGTATGGCAGGACGATCGAACGCGCGAAGATGTAGAGCGGCTTCGCAGCGCCGGGCTTGAGGCGCTCACTCTCGAGCGCGCCGGACTGCCGCTGGACCCATATTTTTCCGCTAGCAAGCTGCGCTGGCTTCTCGACAATGCAGAAGAAGCGCGCAGCCTCGCACACAGTGGACGGTTGCGGCTCGGCACGAGCGACGCCTTCCTGCTCGATCGGACTTGCGGAGCGTTTTGCACGGACGTCTCGACTGCCTCGCGCACGAGTCTCGTCAATCTCTCGACCCTGGAATGGGATCAAGACCTTTGCGAAGCGTTTGGCGTGCCCATCGAGCTACTTCCGGCCATTGTCCCGACGACGGGCGCATTCGGCGAGATGGCCGGCGGCAGCGCGATCTCAGCGAGCGCCGTCGATCAGCAGGCTGCTCTTTTTGGCCACGATTGTCGAAGGCCGGGCGAGGTAAAAATCACCTTCGGCACGGGCGCGTTTGCCCTGGGGCTGACAGGGGAAGCGCCCGTGCTGGGCGCCCGCTCGGGGCTTCTGCCGACGTGCGCATGGCGGCTTGGGCAGGCGGCGCCCGCTTACGCTCTGGACGGCGGCGTTCTTTCCGCGGGAGCGGCGGTGGAGTGGTTGAGAGGCGTCGGCCTGCTCGATACGCTTGAGGAGATCGATGCATTCGAGGGGCCCTCTGCGGCAAGCAGGGGCGTCATGTTCGTGCCTGCGCAGTCCGGGCTTGGATGCCCTCACTGGGACCGGTCGGCGCGCGGTCTCTGGATCGGAATGAATCTTGCGACTTCGCGCGCTGATCTCTGCCGCGCGGTGGTCGAGGGGATCGCCTTCCGGACCGCGGAATTGATCGATGCGTTCAACTCGGTCACGCCTTGCACAAGGATCGCGATTGATGGGGGTCTTACGCGGAGCCCCTACTTCTGCGGCTTTCTCGCCGAAGCCATTGGAGACGAGGTTCTGGTCGCGAATACGACCGATGTCACCGCAGTCGGCCTCTTGCGACTCGCGAGTCTCGGCGCGTCCGTTGCGACGCCCGCGATTGAGATTAAGTATCGCCGCGTCGCTCCGACGGGCACGCTTGAGGACATCGACCGACATCGCTTTGCCGAAGCGCTGCGGCGGGCGTCCGGGTGGACGGGGCGCATACTGGACGGTCACGTCGCGGCCCACACGACAACAACCGCGGGAGGTTTGGAATGTTGACCGACGAGCATTGGGATGTCGTGGTGGTTGGCGCCGGCTCAGCTGGCGCGCCCCTTGCGGCGCGCCTTTCCGAAGATCCAGGTCGCCGCGTGTTGCTTCTCGAGGCCGGACGAGACTGGCGCGCACGCGATGCGCCGCTGGAAATGCTTAGCCCGAATCCGTGCGCGATCATCATGGAGCCGGAGATGCAGGCAGCGTGGCAATGGCCAAAACTCATGGCGCGTCGCACGACCATCCAGGAACCTCGACTCTATTGGCGCGGGCGCGGCCTCGGCGGGAGTTCGGCCATGAACGCGCAGATCGCGATCCGCGGCGTGGCGGACGCCTTCGACGCATGGGCCGCGGCCGGCTGCGAGGGATGGGCGTCTTCGGACGTGCTGCCGATATTCTCCGCGATCGAAGACGATCCCGAAGCGCCGCATCCCGAGCAGCATGGACGGGGAGGACCGATTCCAGTTTACCGCGCGCCGGTGGAGAGTTGGGGGCCGGTCGACCAGGCTGTCCGGACCGCCGCTCTCGATCTCGGCTACCCGTGGCACGACGACCTGAACGCCGCTTCAGGCGAGGGCGTCGCATGCTATCCGATCAACAATCGCTCAGGCCGGCGCACCTCGACCAATGAGGCTTATCTCGAGCCGGCGCGTCATCGGCCTAATCTCACAATCGTCGGCGAAGCGCTTGTCGATCGGGTTATGTTCAGTGGCTCCATCGCGACCGGCGTGCGTGTCCGTTTGCCTGGGCAAGGATGGACAAATCTCTCGGCAGGAGAGGTCGTCCTAAGCGCGGGCGCGGTCCACTCGCCCGGAATCCTGATCCGTTCCGGACTCGGGCCTGTCCGGGTGCTGCGTGATCTCGGCATCGTTCCGCTGCGCGATATGCCCGAGGTCGGATGCAACCTTCTGGAACATCCTATCCTTCGGCTCACGGTTGCGCTGAAAGATGAATTCGCGCCACGCGACCGCGATGCCCGTCACACCAATTGCTGCATCAGCTATACGTCCGGCATGGCAGGAGCGGGACGGCGCGACATGCTGATGATTGCGTTCAACCACCTTGGCGTTTCCGTCGATGGCGTTGCGACTCCGGGCGCGCTCGGCGTCTCCCTCTTTCAGGCGTTTTCGCGCGGAGAAGTCCATTTGGCCTCGCCGGATCCCGACCACGATCCGCTGGTCGAGGCAAACATGCTTTCCGATCCGCGCGACATGGAGCGAATGCGGGATGCCCTGCGCCGCGGCGCGCAAATCGTGAAGCATCCGGATCTAATGCGCGTCGCACGTTCCGTGACCTTCGGAGCGTCGGGTCTCAGCCTCGATGAACTCTTCGCGATGAGCGAGGACGACAGGGACCGCCTCATCCTGCTGGAGACAGGCGATGCTCAGCATGCCGCGGGAACCTGTCGGATGACAGGAAGAGCTGAGACATCGGGGGTCGTAAACACGGATGGTTCGGTCAAGGGCGTGCAGCGCCTTCGCGTGGCGGACGCATCCATCATGCCGCTCGATTGCCGGGCGAACACCCATTTCACATCGGTCATGATCGGCGAAGCCGTCGCAGCGCGCATGAGGCGCGCCGCCTAAACTGACCGCAAGCCCGGAGTGAGATTCCATGGACGTGCAAGCCTATTTCGAGGAATGGTCCCGCCTGCCGGGCGAGACCGTACGCATGGCGATCAGCACCCGGCACGAGAGGGTCCGGGCGACGCTCGAGCGTATCATTCGCGGTCCGACCAAAGAGGACTCGGACGGCGTCTCCCGTTCCTTCGGGGTTCCGATTCCCGGCGTGGACGTGACCGTGGTTGGCGTCGAGCAGCCAACAGCGATCGGCTCCTACGCGGAATTGCCGCTGGGAGGCGTCTTCGGGCCTTCGTTCGCTCTCCACTTCTGGTTTTATTCGAGCGTTCCCAGCTGGGGGGACCCGCAGACGCTTGTTGCGGCGATCTCAGATGAAGGCGAGTCGTTCGTGCTCGCCATCCGAAAGTCCGAGCTCGTGGTCTCGGTTCGGGGGCAGCCCCGGGAGCTCGGCCTGACCGTTCAGCCGCTGCTCTGGTATTCCGCCGTTCTCAGCGTCGAAAGTCACCGGGACAAGAGCGAAGTTCTTGTGCACATCAAGCAGGTCAAAGGCCTTCCGGGATCAGCGGCCGTTCGTCATGCCCGCGCTGTTCTCGACGGCGCGGCTCCGCGCTTCGACAAGCTCCTCCTCGCGACTCGCGCAATCAGTCCAATCGGTTCAGCGCTCGACGGCTTCAACGGCAAGATCGACAGCCCGGTGTTCTTCGACCGCGCGTTGGTGGAAGAGGAATGCCCAGCATTGCACGCGGAGGCCCGTGAGAACGCGCGGCTCGTCTGGAGCTTCGCGGAGGATTTCCGCTCCCGGGATATTCGTGAAGTCGCAGGCCGCGCGCCGAACGGCACCATCCGCAATGGCGCCGAGCGCGCGGTGACCGGCCGAAACTGGACGGGGCTCGAGGACTCGTTCGTCGCAGCTCCGGAGCAGTACGGAGCGATCTACTTCCACTCGGACGAGATGCTCGACTCGGGGTGGAAATACAACCTTTCCTTCGGACTTCCGAAGGATCTCAAGAGCGGCGTCTATGCGGTGCGCCTTGAGGCCGGGGGACGCGCGGACCTTTACCCGCTGTTCGTCCGCCCGACGGACGAGGGGGCCGACGTCCTGTTCATCGCGCCGACTAACACCTATCTCGCCTACGCCAACGACCATTTCGCGGCGTCCGACATGAGCGCGATCATGGGGCATGAGCGCGTTGTCTCGGAAGATGAGGCATTTATCAACGCGCACCCCGAATTTGGCCTGTCCTGCTACGATCGGCACCAGGATGGGAGCCCGGTTCGCTACAGCAGTCGAAGGCGTCCCCTCCTCAACGTGCGCCCCCATTATCCGAACTGGCTCACCGGCAGTTTTCGGCACTTCGCCGTCGACCTCTTCTTTCTCGCCTGGCTCGAGCGCTTGCCGCATTCCTACCACGTCGTCACGGACGAGGAGGTGCATGCCCGCGGGTCCGAGCTGCTTTCGAAGTACAACGTTGTAGTAACCGGATCTCACCCCGAATACTGGACCAACAAGGCGCTCACAACTCTTGAGGATTACGCGCTTGGCGGTGGCCGGATTCTCTATCTCGGCGGCAACGGCTTCTACTGGGTCACGTCAATCGATCCCGATCGTCCCTGGATCGTCGAGGTTCGTCGCGGCAATACCGGCGTACGCGCCTGGGACGCGCCCGCCGGCGAGCGCAATCATGTCCACACCGGCGAGCCCGGAGGCCTGTGGCGCTATCGCGGACGCGGTCCAAACATGCTCGTCGGCGTCGGCTTCGCGACGGAAGGATTTTCGAAGGCGAAAGGCTACAAGCGAGCCGCAGCAAGCTATGAGCCGCAATTTAAAGCGTTCTTTGATGGCGTGAGCGAGGATGTGATCGGAGAGGAGGGCTACATTCTCGGCGGCGCGGCCGGCGACGAATGCGATCGCTACGACCTGGCCCTCGGCTCTCCGGCCCAGGCGACCATCCTCGCCTCAGCCACGGGCTTTGGACCGGAATATCTCATGGTGCCGGAGGATCTGCCCACCCCGATGCCGAATTCCGATGGTCCGAACCGCCCCGACAAGGTACGAGCCGACATGGTCTATCTGCCAATTGCTGGAGGCGGCGAAATCTTCTCCGTTGGCTCCATTGGCTTCGTTGGCGCTATGGCCTGGAGCGGCTTCAAAAACAGCACTGCGAGGCTTCTCGATAATGTGCTCGCGGAGTTCGTCGCCGGAACGAACGCTGCGCGGGCAAAAGTCGAGACCCAACCATCGTCGGAAGCGGGCTAAAGAAGGCCGCTCGTCGACACGTAGGTCGTGTTCGACGCGGCGCCAATGCGCGTAAAGGAGTCGCGGGCTTCGCAGTGCTCAAGCATCCTTGGACACGGCCAAGGGATCGTTATCGTCGGCTCGTCCGACCCTAATACCGAATCTCTGAAGGGATGACTCGGTTGGGGATTCTCGAATCGGGTGGGTTCTGATTCAAGGTGGCGAACGAAGGAGGTTCGCCATGCCCATTGCGCTTCGGGGCGATTATGACGCTGAGATGGTGAGAGCTGCGGCAAGGCGTTCGAAGGACGGGCCGCAGGCCAGGCGGCTTTTG
>DATCEJ010000115.1:0-9822 GCA_036510135.1 Roseiarcus sp.
CAGCGATCGCCAGCTACCCCTATTGGGGCGGCGGCGGCGGGTATGGCTATGGCGGCGGCGGCTGCTGGCAGCTTCGCCCCACTTATGACGCTTATGGCAATTTCCTCGGCCAGCAGTCCGTCAACGTCTGCTGACGTTCGCGCCCTGGCGCTTTAAACAGGGCCTCGCGCAAGCGGGGCCCTTTTTCATGTTCGCGCTGGCGAGAAGACGCCGCCGCTCATCGGCTCCGGGGCGCCGGTCGTGGTGGGAAAGGAGATTGGCAGGCTGCGCCGAGAACGCAGCGCGAGATAAGCGAAACATTGCGCTTCGATGCTGTCGCCGTCGAAGCCGATCGCCTCGACCGGCTCAACCTTCACTTGCAGCCGCTGGCTAAGCCGGCGCATGAGGTTCGGATTTCGCCGTCCGCCGCCCCCGACCAGCCAGCGCGCGGGCGCCAGCGGCACATGCTTCAGCGCGGCCGCGGTCGATTCGACCGTGAAGGCGCCCAGCGTCGCCGCGCCATCAGCATCGCTCGAACGTTTGACCGAGGCCGCGGCGGCGTTGAAGTGATTGCGGTCGAGCGATTTGGGCGCCGGGCGGTCGAAATACGGATCGCCCATCAGGGCCGCGAGCATCTCCGAGTCGACCCGGCCCGTTGCGCCCAGCGCGCCGTTCTCATCGAACGCCAGCCCTCGCCTTAGAATAAGAAAGTCGTCGATCAGCGCATTGGCGGGGCCGGTGTCGAATGCGATGATCTCGCCCTCAGGCCCAAGATAGGTGACGTTGCCGACCCCGCCCCAGTTGAGGATCATCAGGGGCCGCTCGAGGCCCGCCGCCATCGCCGCGTGATAGATGGGCGCAAGCGGCGCGCCTTCGCCTCCAGCGGCGACATCCGCAGAACGAAAATCGGACACCGCGTCGATCTTGAGCGCCGCCGCGGCGCGCGCGCCATCGCACAGCTGCCGCGTCAGCCGTTGTCGCGGCCGATGCAGAATGGTCTGGCCATGCAGGCCAACGAGCGCGACCCGTTCGCGGGGGACCGAAAACCGTTCGAGAAACGCCTCGACCGCCGCGACATGGGCGTCGGTCACAAGGCGCTCGAGTTCAAGCTGCGGCGCCTGGGCTTCGCTCAAGTCGGCGACCACGGCGCGCAGACGCTGCGCGACCTCGGGCGGGTAGGGGAAGGTGGCCGACGGCCCGGTCTTAAGCTCAGCCTCGCCGTCGCTTTCGATCAGCGCGACGTCGATCCCATCCATCGACGTGCCGCTGATGACGCCGATCGCAGTCTCGAGTTCTCCTTTGTCAGTCATCGTCTTCGGTCCGATTCGCGCTTTCGCTTTGATTGGCGCCAGGCGCCCACAGCACGTCCGACCGGCCGAAGTCGTTGGTCGCGCGGGCGGCGACGAACAGATAATCGGAGAGCCGATTGACATAGGCGAGCGCCGCCTCGCCGATCACCTCGTCCTCGATCGCCGCCAGCGCGACCATGGTTCGCTCAGCCCGCCGGCAGATTGCGCGCGCATGATGCAAGGCGGCGGCAGCGGCCGTGCCGCCCGGCAGCACGAACGAGCGCAGCGGATGGAGCTTGGCGTTGAGCGCGTCGATGGCGTGCTCGAGCGCTTGAACTTGAGACGGCGCGACGCGCAGGACCGCGCCGGCTTGTTCGTCCGCCTGACGCGGGAGGCAGAGATCGGCCCCGAGATCGAACAGATCGTTCTGGATGCGCGTCAGCACCGGCTCGATCGCGAGGTCGACGGCGTCGCTTGCATTCCGCACCGCAAGCAACGCGAGGCCGATGGCGCAATTCGTTTCGTCGACGTCGCCCATGGCTGCGACCCGAGCGTCGGTCTTGGACCGGCGAGAGCCGTCGCCCAGCCCCGTCTCGCCCTTGTCTCCAGTGCGGGTATAAATGACGTTCAGCTTGACCATGCTTGTCCTGCGGCGCGGCGTGACGGACGAGCCGCCGATCCTCCCGAGGCGCCCGCGTAGCGCGGCGAGGCGCCCGCGTCCACCCCGGGTTAGTTGACCCTTCGGTCGCGCCCTTTCCAGTAAGGCTCGCGCAATTCGCGCCTGAGGACTTTCCCCGTGATATTGCGCGGGATCGAGGCGACGAAGTCGACCGACTTCGGCGCCTCGAAATGCGCGATCCGCGCTCGCGCCCAGGCAATGATATCGGCTGCGTCGGGCGGCGCCCCGGGTTTCAAGACGACGATCGCCTTCACCGCCTCGCCCCAGGCGTCGTCGGGGACGCCGATCACCGCCGCGTCGGCTATTGACGGATGCCCGAAAAGTGCATTCTCGACCGCGGCTGGATACACGCTCTCGCCGCCTGTCCGGATCATGTCCTTTATTCGGTCGTGGATAAAGACATACCCGTCCTCGTCCATGTACGCAGCGTCGCCGGTGCGCATCCATCCGTCGGCAATCGCAGCCGCGGTCGCGTCGGGCTTGTTCCAGTAGCCCTTCATGACGACGGGCGACCGGATCAGGACTTCGCCGACGGCGCCACGCGCGACTTCCGTCTCGTCCTCCGCCACGATCTTGATCTCGACGCCCGGCCATGCCACTCCGCAGGAACGCAGCTTGCCCTTAGACGGATCATGATCCGCATAGGAAAGATACGTGCCGGCGCCGCACGTCTCGGTCATGCCGTAGAGCTGGACGAACTCGCAGCGAAAGCGCGCGCTCGCGCGCTTGAGCAAATCCTCGGAGATGGGCGAGGCGCCGTAGGTCAGTGTTCGCATGCTGGAGAGATCGGCGGTCTCGATCCCGGGGGCCTGCATCAGCATATGAATGAGGGCGGGCGCCAGGAATGCGTGATCGGTGCGCGCCTGGCCGATCGTATCGAGAATGAGTTGCGGCGCGGCGTCCCTCAGGATCGCCGACCGGGCGCCGCTCGCCATGGCGATCAGCGCGATGTTGACGCCCGCAACATGGAAGAACGGCATGGCCGCCAGTACAGTATCGCCGGGTTTGTAATTCAGGCCGCCGGAAGCCGTGACGAGCTTGAAAGCCGTGAGATAATTTCGGTTGGTCAGGCGAACCCCTTTGGGACCGCCGGTGGTGCCCGAGGTGTAGACCTGAATCGCGTCGTCCTGCGCGTCGGCCTCGAGGCGGGGGTCGCTAGGCGACGCGGATCCGATCCACACGTCATGCCGCTCATGGCCCTCGCGGTCGAAGCCGAGCGCGATCATTCGAGGCTTCGAGGCGAGAGAGGCGACGGCCTCGTCCGCAAGGTCGGCGACATCCGGGCCGACGAACATGATCCTCGCTTCGCTGTCCTCAAGGAGGCCGGCAATCTCCGGCGCGGCGAGGCGAAAGTTGAATGGCGCGAGCGTCATGCGCGCCTTGCAGGCGCCAAGCAGGCAGGGGAGAAAATGATCGGTGTTCTTGCCGAGATACGCGATCCGCTCCTGCGTCCGGACGCCGGACGCGATGAGCGCGTTGGCGATCTGCGACGCCATCGCATCCACTTCCGCGAAGGTTATCGCTTGACCCTCGAACACGAGCGCGGTTTCGCCGCCGCGACAGAGCGCCTGCATGCGCGCCACATCCGCCACGGAGGCTACGCCTTCGAGCTCGATCATCGCGTTTCCAACCCCACGACCACATTGCAGTGCGGCCTACCGTTTTTTGTCATTATGCGCGTCTTGCGGCCCTGTGCAATCCGTGGGGGCCGGACCGAATATGCGCTGCGCGATGTGGCGTTGCGCCGTCGCGTCAGTTGTCGAGGAATGGGCCCAAGCAACTGAAGAGCTCGGGTCGCACATAAAGGCGCACTAGCGACGGTTGGCGTTTGGGCTTGGCGCGCTCAGTCTCGTTTCATCAGCCGCTCGAGGTAATCGCGCTCGTCCGCTGGACGGTTGGGGTCGGCAAGGCGGCGGCGCAGTTCCTCTATGACCCGGCGCGCTCGCTCGGCGGCGCCGGCGGATTGATTCAGCGGCCCGTCCTCGCGTCCCTTCTCGCCTTGCGCCCCGCGGCCGAGCGGATCGTCGCCGGGCATTCCCCCCGGCCGGCTCCTGCGCCCGACATAGGTGCCCTTGCCTCCCTTGCCCTTACCCTGGCCATCCATCTGCTTCTGCAGCCCCTGGGCGCCGTCGCGCAGCGCCTCGAGCGCACGACCCTGGGCATCGACCGCTGCGCCTTTGCCACCTGGCCCACCCTGTCCGCTCTTGTCCCCTTTGCCTTGGCTGCCTTTGAGGTCGCCTTCGGCTTCCTTCATGTCGCCTTGGGCGTCGTCGAAGCCCTTCTCGCCCTTCATGCCGAGCTGCTTGAGCTTGCGCTGCAACTCGGCGAGGCGGTCGCGCAGCTGTTGCTGGCGATCGCCGAGCTGCGGTTGGCCCTTATCCGCCTGATCCTGGTCCTGCTTGTCGTCCTGGTCGGAATCGTTATCGCTCTGGTCGGGGGCATTTGAACCATCCTGATCCGGCTGCCCCTGCGAGTCCTGCTCGTCCGGCGACGCTTGGTTGCGCCGCGCTCGCTTGCGCGCGCGCTCCTTCTGGTCGCTGCGGAATGTGTCGTCGCGCAAAGCCTGTTGGTCGCGAAGGAGTTTGTCGAGCTCGCCGATCTGCTTGCGCATCTCGCGTTCACCCGGGCTTTCCTTGTCGTCTTGCGCGCTGCGCATGTTCTCGAACATCTCTTGCATCTGGTCGAGCATGGCTTGAGCGTTTTCGCGCGAGCCGCTGCGCGCGGCGTCCTCCATCTGGTTCATCATCTTGTCCAGATCTTGCGACTGAAGCTTTTGATCCTGGGGACTGCTGTCTGGCGACTTGCGCGCCATCTCGCTCATGAAGCGGTTAGCGGCCTCTCGCAATTGCTGCATGAGCTTCTGGATTTCTTCGTCGCTCGCGCCGCGCTGAAGGGCTTCGCGCAGCGCCTGCTCGGCGGCGCGCAGGTCGCGCTCGGCTTTCGAGGCGTCGCCATTCTCGAGCTGCTGCGCCATCGCCCAGAGCAGGGCTGCGACGTCAAGCAGATCAGCGTCGCTGTGGGCGTGTTCGAGCGAAGTCTTGGCCTGCTTAAGACCGAGATAGATGCTGGCGGGCGTGTCGAACAATTCCGGCGCGATCGAGAGCCCGATTAGAGCCGTGTCGACCTGTTTTGGCGCGTGGTCCGGATCGAGGATGAGGTCACGGCGCTGCTCGACCAGAGCGCGGGCGAGCGGGTTGTGGAAGGGGCGTTGCGGCAGCGTCACTTCGATCGGGCCGCTGTCGCCGGTCTTGCCTGAGATGCTGACCGCGCTCAGCCGCATCGTCACCTTGGCGCCCGCCCAAGGGTGCTCCGAGAGATCGACGGTCGTGCGCCCGTCGCCGACGCCATTGTCTGTCGGCGGCAATTGCAGCGCCGCCTGCGGCGGGGGAGCCAACGTGCGCGGCGCGGGACCGGGACCCTCGTGCGGACGGGCGAAATCGGCCCGGGCGCTGGCGAGCCCAAATCGATCTTGCGTCTTATAGGCGAGGATCAGCGTGCCGGCGAGGTTGGCGCGAGGATCTTCGGTCGAGACGATCGTCGGATTGGCAACCGGGGTTACGGCGAGAACGGCGACCGCGACGGGTCGGCCGCCGCGCAGAATCGTCGCCTTGCCGGACCCATGGATCGTCCACCGCCTTTCGGTCGGAGCGTAGGCAGTCGCGGCGCTCGCGGGCCGGGCGCTCGCGGAGGCGGCGGATTTTCCGCCTGATGCGGAGGCTCCCCCCGTTTCGTTTTTTTGTTCCGAGGGCGTGATCCCTCCATCGACGCGCGTCCCGACAACGCCTGGATCGCCGCGCACCACCAGAACCGAATCTTCCGGGACGGTCAGCGCCTGCGGGTCAGCCGTCTTGAAATCGATCATCAGCGGCGGTTGGCCGGCGTAGGGGGGCGGGTCGATCCACGCATCGATGCGGCTCTCCGCCACCGCGGCGATGGCCTCGTCGCTGCGCCAATCGAAAGCGGCGGCGAAGCGGCCGTACATCTCGGGTCCGGCGACGACCGCCGTCGCAAAGGCAAGCATCGCCACCACGAAGCGGAGGGCGTAAGGGTCCCGCCCAGCCATGCCGGGCGAGGGGGGCGAGACGCGAATCGCTTCGACTTCGCGCTCAAGCCGCGCCCGATGGGCCGCCCAGAGGGCCTGCGTTCCCGGATCGCCATGGTCGTTGGCAAGAGAATCGGCGAGCGAGGAGGCGGGGCGGTGGCTCGCCTTCGCGTCGCGATCGAGCCTGGCCAAGACGTCGCGCGCCGCAGGACGTCGCAATCGCGTGAGCGGCGAAAGGGCCGCGCCAAGGCCGAGCGCGAACAGGAGGACGCCGCCGACGCGAACGGCCCGTGGCGTGAACTGCCAGGCGCCCGCCCACGAGGCGGCGAGAAACAGAATCGAGACGGCGAGTGCGACGACGAGCGGCGGCCAGACCCGCTCGACCAGAAGCGCACGCCGCGTCCAGAGCGCGAGCGCCCTGAAGCGTCCGTGGTCGATCGATGGGGTGTCCTGGTCCTTCACCGCCGAGTCCTTCACCGCGAAGCCATGATCCGTGGTTGGCGATTCAGATTGTGCGCCTTTGCCCGAGGCGCAAGTTCCAGGCCAATGGTTTGGCCACGCTGCGCGACAGTTCCCGCCATCGCAAGCCTCACTTTAACCAAGGCGGAAGTGTGTCGAGGCCGATCAATTTCTCATAAGATCGTCTCGGCCTTACGATGGCGTATTCCGCACCTTTCACCAGCACTTCGGGAACGAGAAGGCGGGTATTGTAGGTTCCGGCCTGCACGGCGCCATAAGCGCCGGCGCTCATCACCGCAATGAGGTCGCCCGCGGCGAGTTCGGCGAGGTCGCGATCGAGGGCGAGATAATCGCCGCTTTCGCAGACAGGGCCGACCACGTCGCTGCGCGTCAGATACGCGCCGGGCTCCGGCTCCTTTACCGGCAGGATTTCGTGATGCGCGTCGTAAAGCGTCGGCCGGACAAGGTCGTTCATCGCCGCATCGACGATCACAAAATGCTTGTTCTCGCCCTTCTTGAGATAGATGACCGAAGCGACCAGCGCTCCGGCATTGCCAACGATCGCCCGGCCCGGCTCCAGGATCACCTGACAGCCAAGGGCGGCCGTGCGCTTCGCGACGACTTTGGCGTATGCTTCCGGCGAGGGGGGTGGGTTGTTGTCATTCCGATAAGGAATGCCGAGACCGCCGCCGAGATCGACATGGTCGATTCGATGCCCGTCGGCTCTCAGCGCTTGTACAAACTCGGCGAGCAGCGCGAACGCATCATCGAACGGCTCGAGATCGGTGATCTGCGAGCCGATATGCATATTGACTCCGTGGACTCTTACGCCCGGCAGGGTGCGAGCGTAGGCGTAAACCTCGCGGGCGCGCGTAATTGGCACGCCGAACTTGTTCTCCGACTTGCCGGTCGCGATCTTGGCGTGAGTGCGCGCGTCGACGTCGGGATTGACGCGGATGGCGATCGGCGCAACGGCGCCGCGCGCCGAGGCCGCATGCGAGAGCGCCTCCAATTCCGGCTCCGACTCGACGTTGAAACAGAAGATGTTCTCGTCGAGCCCAAGGTTCATCTCGGCCAGCGTCTTGCCCACCCCAGAGAAGATGATGCGCTCTCCGGGCACGCCGGCCGCCCGCGCCCGTCTCAGCTCCCCCTCGCTGACGACATCCATGCCCGCGCCAAGTTCCGCCAGCGTCGTCAGCACCGCCTGATTCGAATTGGCCTTCATCGCATAGGAAATAGCCATGTTCTGGCCGGCGAACGCGTCCCGGAACGCCTTGAAACTGCCGGCGATCGCGGCGCTCGAATAGCAATAGAAGGGCGTCTCGACGGCTTCAGCGATCGTCGCCAAAGCGACGTCCTCGGCGTGAAGAGCGCCGTTGCGATAGGTGAAGGGGCGCATGCGCGGGAGTTAAGCTTATTTCAGCAGGAAATCGAGGAAGAACGGCTGCTTCGGGGGCACGATCCGCGGGATCGAAGGTTTGGACAGGCCGCCGTTCATGGTGGTGGGGCTCGAGTTGGCCGGCTTGGGTGGCGCATTGGGGTCGGGCGGAGGCTCCAAAGGCCCATAGCGCCCGCAGGCCGCAAGCCCAAGCGCGAGCAGCGCTGTGAGCATCTTCAAGCGCGCCGGCCTAATGAAGCGGTACGGGAATTGAACGGCCACAAGCGACTCCGGATGGTCGCGGGCACTATACAGAAACGACGGCAGGAGGCGAGGATCGACGCTTGGCGGCCATTAAAACATGACCTTAGCCAAGGAACAGCTCGGTTCGGAGCCTTACCGCCTTCCGCCTCGCTTGCGCCTCGAATTGCGGATATGGCGTGCGCCATGGATCAAAAAATGACCGCTTTGGAACGAGCGTTTCAGCTGGCGAGGTCGGGTCGCGTGGCCGGGCTAGCGGAAATCATCGCATCACTTAATCACGAGGGATATTCGGCCAGCCAAATCGAAGGTCGGATGCTAAAGCGACAACTGGCCGATTTGATCAAGGCTGCTCGGAGTGTAACTCCCGCTCAGACCTGATCGCGAAGCCGCGACGGCCCGTATGGCCATCGCCGCCGCTCGAGGCCTAAGTCGGCAATCTGCCGCCGTCATTCCGTTCGCTGCCGGCGACGATCCTCAGCGCGTCTTCGACCGGCCAACTTTTACTCTTTTGAGCCTGGCCAAATCGAATTGAGTTTTCGGACAAATTTATCTGCATCGCTCTGGGCTTCGCGCTTTGTCGCAAAGGAATAGAGAGATTTGTCTCGTACCCTCTCGTTTTCGTAAATATTCCATCGAAAGCGATTGGGATTCCCGGTGTCTTTTACGACATCGGTCGTAAATACTGCGCTCTCTGTCATTGTGGCACTATGCCGCAACAGGGTCCGCTTCGCCAGACGATATTTTCTATATATGCCGACTCAGCTGGCCCACTGATCAACTCATTAGACGCCGAGCGAATCATGCACCGAGAGCCGTCGGCGGCCAGAAACTCGCGCTTGCCCCGTCCCTCGCCCGCTTCAATGTGGAGACGGGGCGCCTATTTCTTACCTGGGGTCGCGGACCGGGAGGAGACTCAACGCTACCACCGCTATGGCGATGAGCACGAAAATCGCCGCAAGGCCAAGCCAAATTATATGCACTTCGTCCAATCGGACCTCCAGCGGCTTCGGTTCGTTTTGAAACCCTCATTGTGCTTTGTATATGCGTATTATTACTGCTCTGCCACCGGATCTTTCGTCCGGGGCGAAGCGAGGCGAATATTCGTAGGCGAGACCTGTGGCCTTAGTGCGGCATCCGATCGAAAACCTCGGATCCCCGCGAAACGATCTCCAGCGGGGCGAACGGGAATCGCCGGAAATGGCGAATGGCCAGCCGCGTGCGCGAGCAGCGAGCCCGGTTACGATCGGGCCCGCTGTCAAGACTTCAGGACTTGGGCTAAGAGCCGCAATGGCTCGTCGAACGTCAGCCGCGCGGTTCGACCGGCTGACCTTGCGTATTCGGTTCTGAAGGGCGGCCACGCCGCTCGGTCATGAACTGGTCGAACTCAGAGCGGTCCCTGGCGAAGCGCAGCCGGGCGAGGAAATCCTTGAATTCCCGCTGCTCCTCCTCGAGTCGCTTCATCGTCTCCTCGCGGTAATCGTCGAACGCCCGGTTGCCGCTCGTCGAGGGGCCGCCAAACCATTCGCCGCCCCTGACCCGATCCATCCGGTCGCGCACCATTTCCATCTTTTCCTGCAAGCGGGTCATCTTGCGCTCCCAACGATCCCGTCCGTGATCTTTACCGAACATCGGTGTGTCTCCTGCGTAAGACAGGTTACGCCTGCAGCCGAACTTTCCGCGTCCGAGAAAGAGGCCGAGAAGCAGCAGCCCGATCGGCCACCACCACAAAAAC
>DATCEJ010000116.1:0-15148 GCA_036510135.1 Roseiarcus sp.
CAACATCCAGAAGACTGATGAGGCCGGCTTCCGCGGAGGGAATGAACTTGGCCCCCTCCATGAAAAGGACGAAGGCGAGGCCGATCGTTGTCAGGCCGAACAGGAACAGGATCGCAAAATCGTGCAGGCTGATGGGCTCAAGCGGCGAATTGGCGAACCCCAACACGGCGGAGCCGAGGGCGCCGAGGCAATTGACGACGATCATCGACGCGGTCGGCCGGCGCCGCTGCAGAACGATCATGGCGGCGAAGGCGAGCGTCATCAGCATCGACAAAGCCTGCCCCAGGAGACGCCCGGAGCCGAGCCCGCTCCCGACCATGATGACAATGCCGACAAGCGCCACGCCCGACGCGGCGAGCATCCGGGCCGAGACCCGTTCGCCATTGATGAGAAAGCCGATTGCCGCGGCCGCGAAAGGTAGCGTGGCGTAGATCACCATGACATCGGCGATGGTCGTGGTCATCACCGAAGCAGCGTAGGCGGAGATCGCGATCATCGCCAGGAGCGCCACGACCGGCGACAGCAGGCCGAAGCCGAGCGGGTTCACGAGGCGCCCGATTCGCCATTCGATCAAGCCGACAATTGCGATCGAGGCGGCGCCAAGGAGGGCGCGCCAGCCCATCACCGTCCAGACGTCAAGATGGGCCAGCAGCCGGGCAAACAGGCCCGCCAAGCTCCATAAGAGCGTGGCGAGGAAAACCAGCAGCACGCCGCGCCGGCGCGCGGACTTTTCGCCCGGCACGGAAACTTCTCCTCATCGATCAGGGTAATGGGGGAGAATAAGGAGATTCGGTAGCGAGGGGAACCCGCAGTCAGGGCGGCGGCATTTGGGTCGCGCCGCGCGCGCCCACAAGTTTTTGGATGAGGCTGAGCGCATGGCCGGGCAAGCGCGCGCAGGGCGCGGCAAGGGCGGAGAGCGTCGAGCGGAACGCCGCCCCGTCGTCGCCGACGCCGAAAACGATCGGTTCGCGCGTCTTGCCGGGAATTGCGAGCGTGCCGAACGCCCAGTCCCAGACGGCGAGCGCAAAGCCGAAGTTCTTGTCGAAATGAGCGGGATTGGCGGAGTGATGCAGCTGGTGATGGGCCGGACTCTGCAGGATCCGGGCGGCGATTCCGGTGAACGCGATCCACATGTTGGTGTGCCGCAAGTGACCATAGGTCAGGAGAAACGCCATCGTCACGATGTTGCCGTTGAGCAGCGTGAAGGGTTGGACGCCCGGGCCGAAGACATAGGTCATGACGCCGAATGTGGCGCCCGTGCAGAGACCGATCAAATTGACCATGACGATGATCTCGACCGGATGCTGGCGCAATTCGGTGAGGGGGGTCAACACCTCCGCGGAATGGTGCACCTTGTGGAACTCCCACATCGCGGGGATCTTGTGGAAGAGATAGTGGCCGAACCAATAGGCGAATTCGTAAGCCAGCAACTGGAGCGCGGTCGCCATGGTCATGACCACCCACGCGGGCCAATGGGTCGGAGCACGCGCGCCGAAGGCGCCGATCAAGGCGCCGTCGATCCGGTCGCGCCAGAAGAAAAGCCCGAAGGCGACGAGGCCATAGGTTGAGGCGAAAACGATTCCGTTCAGCGCCCACAAGCGCATGTCGACGAGCGAGGACGGATGCAGGATGACACGCCGAGCGAAGATCGTGCGGACAAAACCGCGCGCGCTGATGCGGCGCTCGCGGGACTTCCGACAGCCGATGTAATAGAGCGCCGAGAACAAAAGCGCGCCGCCGAGCGCAGGCGCGCCGTAGGGCGAGTAAGGACCGAAGGTATCGAGGACGGCGCTCTTAAGCGGCGTCCAGATCGCGTCAAGGCCGGGCACACCCGTCTCTCCTCTTGGAGCGCGAGCATAGCGGGCGCCGCGTTTCGGTGGAGTTAAGGAGAGGGTCGCCTCAGGATTGCGCCGAGGACATTCGAGTAGTCGTCGGTCCACGTGCGAAAGGACGGATCGGCGATCGCCGGGCGCCATCCATTTTCTGGGACCAGCGCGCCGAAGTCCTTTTCGTCGCGCGCCAGCACCGCGATGTGAGCAGGAGCATGAAACGTCGCGCTGAAGTCCGGAGCGGAGTTATCGCGCTTATGCCTGACCGCCAAGCCAACCGCATTGGCCGACGATGAGACAACGTCCGTCAGGTCCATATTTCGATTGGTGATATTCATTACGATCTTGCCGTGAGGCGCGAGCAGCGACTCGTAAAGATGCATCGCCTCCCGGGTCAGCAAATGAACGGGGATGTTGTCGGAACTGTAAGCGTCGAGGATTATGAGATCGAACGGCTCGCGGGCGTCGGTCAGCGTGAGCCGCGCGTCGCCGACAATGACTCGCATATCCGGTCCGCAGGTCGGCATAGTCCGGAAAAGGCCGGACCGCGTGCTGATGCGCACGAGTTCAGGATCGATCTCGTATATGCTCCAGCTTTCCCCGGGCGCGCGGCTGCACGCCAGCGCTCCAACGCCGAGGCCGACGAGAGCGACACGGGAAAGTCGGCCGCCTCGGGCGGCGCGCGCGGCGTCGATCGCTTCCTCAAATGGTCCGCCCTGGTAGTAGTAGGTGAGTTGTTCCGGCCGACCGGAGACCGGCGCGCCGTCATCGGTCCTGAGCCGCTCAGCGCCGTGGACGATCGCTCCGTGAAACAACAGCCGCGCCTTGCCGCCGGCGAAATCGACGATCTTATGCACGCCGAAAAACGAACGCGCGTACACGACGTGACTTAAGCCGAGCTCATAAAATTGCGTCAGCGCGAACATGACCGCCGCGAGCGCCAGCATCCGCACGGGGTGTTCGCTTTGCCAAACAAAAGCCGCCCCAAGACCAAGCAGACCCGCGAGGAACAGGAGCGGAGCATGTCCCTCGAGGCCTCCGCCCAGAACCGCTGCGGGCGCGAGCAAAGCCAGACCAAGAACCAGAACGGGCGTGGCTTCGCGTTTCCACGTCGAAAGGGGGGCATCCAGCAGATGAGGACGAGCGATCAGCGCCGCAACAATCAGAATCGGATATTCGGCGACCGTCACGAAGAGATGCGGCGCGACCAGCGCCGCGAAGATTCCGCCAAGGGCGCCGCCAAAGGACATCCACAAATAGAAGCCCGTGAGATGCGCGGCGTCGGGCCGGCGAGCATAAAGCTCGCCGTGGCATAGCAGCGCGGCGACGAAATAGGCTGCGAGATGAAGCGGGACCGCAACCAGCGTCGGCGTCCAACGCGCCAAGACGAAGGAGAAGGCCAACGCAACCGTCAGGCCTACCTGCATCCTCAACAGCAACCGGCACGACACGATCTCGCGGTCGCGGAACACGATCACGAAGGATGCGAGGAAGAGGACGAGCGGGATGACCCATAGATAGGGCGCCGAAATGATCTCTGTCCCGATATGGGCCGTCACCGCCACCAATAACGCCGAAGGCACGAACGATAGCAGCGTCCATCGGGCGCGCGCACCCATGTTTGGCGCGGGCGTTATGGATGCAAACGCGCTCTTCGCGTCGACCTCGGAGCCTCCCCACACGAGCGCGCCGCACGCTCCGATCATGATCGCCATGCCTGTGAAGCCGTAGGTCCACAGATGCGATTGCTGATGCAACGTCAGCGCCGGCTCGAGCAAGAACGGATAGGCAAGCAGCGAGGCCAACGAGCCGACGTTCGACGCGCGATAGAGGAAATACGGGTTTTGCGCATTCGGATGTCCTGAGCGAACGAACCACGCCTGCAAGAGAGGCGCGTTGCCGGCCAAAGCGAAGAACGGCAAGCCGACCGACATCGCCAAAAGCCCTATCAACCACGTCGCTTGCCCATACTCGGGCGGTCGCCCGAAACCGCCGGCGATGCCGATCGGCAAGCTCACGAAAGCGACGGCGAGTAGGCACAGATGAACAGAGACGGCCCAGCCGAAACGGAGATATCGCGTCGAAATATGGGCATACAGGTAACCGGCCAGCAACGCCGTTTGAAAAAAGACCATGGCGACCGACCATACGGACGGGGATCCGCCTAACCGCGGCAGCACCATTTTCGTGAACATCGGCTGGATGCCGAAGAGGAGAGCGGCGGACAGAAACAACGCCGCGGTGAACACCGCGACTTGGATTCGCCCAGCGACGATTTTCTGCGAGATGTTGGAGCTCGCGAGGTCGAGAGCGGTCATGATCTTCGGGGGGCTGGATGAGCTGCTTACAATTTTGTGCCGTAGTCGCTTAAGTTTCGGCTAATAGGCCTGTTCAAACTGTGCAGCGGATGTGGCTGGATGGCCGGGCGCCAATGGCCTTCAGACAATTGTCGAGCCGTCGCGTTACGGAAGCGATGGCGCGAGAATGCTAAAGTCAGAGAGGCTCCCGAAGGGTTAGGGAAGACCCGCAAGTTCATTGTGGCTCCACCGGCAGGAGGGTCGCTCGAAGCCTATGGTTGACGCTGACTGGAGAGAGGTCGCCTCGACGGCGAATTCCGCTTTTCTTCTGGCTTTCCCGGCCCTGTTCTCGATCATCAACCCGATCGGCGGGGCGCTGATCTTCTATGGCTTCACCAAGGACTTCAGCTCCGTAGACCGGGTGAAGGTCGCGGCGCGGGTCGGCTTTTATTCGCTCCTGATCATGTTTGGGGCTTTGTGGACCGGGACCTACATCCTGTCCTTCTTCGGCGTCTCGATCGACGCCTTGCGGATCGGAGGTGGGACGGTGATCGCGCTTAGCGGTTTCCAGCTTTTGACCACGAGCGATTCGCATCCGGACCAAAAGCGCCACGAGCGGGAAGCGGCGCCAAATAGCGACGACGATCCGATGCAGCTCGCGTTCTTTCCGCTAACGTTGCCGTTCACCACTGGGCCAGGCACGATTGCTGTGGCGATCACCATCGGCGCCGAGCGGCCGTCGCACGGGGCTGGACTCATCGCGTTCTTCCTCGGCGCGAGCGTCGCGGCGGTCGCCAACGCCGCAATCATCTGGATCGGCTACCGCTTCGCCGATCGCCTTACCGGGCTGATCGGACCCACGGCCCGGCAGGTTATCGTGCGGCTGATGGCGTTCCTGCTCATGTGCATCGGCGTGCAAATCCTGGTGACTGCGATTGGCGACCTCGTCGTCAAGTGGCGCATCGCCTAGAGCCGTGTCGCCTTTTCGGCCTGGTAGAGCGCGCGATAGCGCTTGAGGCGCGGGGCGTAAGCAGCGGCGCGGTTCGGATCGGGCTTGAACTCCCGCTGGATAGGCGGTCGCGGGCAGACCGCCTCGACGCTTCCCGCGCCTGCGGCAAGCATGCCGAGCCGCGCCGCGCCAAGCGCCGCGCCCGCTTCCGCGCCGGAGGCGAGATCGATCGTCAAGCCGGTGACGTCCGAGATCATTTGCGCCCAGAATTCCGACCGCGCGCCCCCACCCACAAGCAACGGCCGGACCGGCCGCGCTCCGGCCGCGTCGAGAACGTCGACGCCGTCGGCGAACGAGAAGGCGACGCCCTCCATGACCGCGAACACCAGCGCGTCCGGGCCGTGTCCGGCGCGCAGGCCAGCGAACATTCCGGTCGCCTCGGCGTCGTTGTGGGGTGTGCGCTCGCCGCTGAGATAGGGGAGGAAAATCGGCGCAGAGGCGACAGCGCCGGGCGCGCGTGCGAACGCGTCCGCCCCAGCGATCAGTTTGCCGATGTCATTCTCGCCTCCGAGGACAGCGGCGACCCAGGCGAGCGACGAAGCGGCCGACAGCATCACCGCCATGCCGTGCCAGCGATTCGGCAGCGCATGGCAAAACGCGTGCAGCGTCCGCTCGGGGAGTTTCACGAAACGGTCGGTGACAGAAAAGATGACGCCCGACGTGCCGAGCGAAACGAAGCCTGCCCCCGGCGCCGTGGCGCCGACCCCGATCGCCGAGGCGGCGTTGTCGCCGCCCCCGCCCGCAATCGGAACCTTGCGCCCCTCGAGTCCCCAGGCGGCGGCGATTTCGGGCGAGAGATAGGCGGAAATTTCCGAACCCTCGACCAACCTCGGCATGGCCTTCTCAGTGAGGCCTGTCGCCGCCAGGAGCGTTTCGTCCCAGCGCCGCCGTCCGACATCGAGCCAGAGCGTGCCTGAGGCGTCCGACATCTCGGAAACCGCCTCGCCCGAGAGCCGCAGGCGCACATAGTCCTTGGGCAACAACACGCGCTTCGTCGCCTTGGCGATCTCGGGCTCATGCGCGGCGACCCACAGCATTTTCGGCGCTGTGAATCCCGGCATGGCAAGATTGCCGGTGCGCTCCTCAAGATCGGGGACGCGCCGCTTGAGCTCGGCGCATTCGGCGAACGACCGCCCGTCGTTCCACAGAATCGCGGGTCTGAGCGGTTTGTCCTCAGCGTCGAGCAGGGTCGCCCCATGCATGTGACCCGCAAGACCGACGCCCGACAGCGCCGCGAAGTCGGACGGCGCTTGGAGGCGGATTGCGGCGACTGCGGCCTCGACTCCCTCGACCCAATCGAAAGGGTTCTGCTCGCTCCACAACGGATGAGGGCGCGAAACGCTGAGCGGGATCGAAGCTTCGGCGACCACGCGCTGCTCGAAATCGACAAGCAGCGCCTTCACCGAGGAAGTGCCGATGTCAAGCCCAAGAAACGTCTCTCTTGCTCGCCCAGCCATCGCCGCCTCCCTGTGATGAAGCCACCATAAACAAAAAGCCCCGGACTTGTCGCCGGGGCTGAGTATCGAACGCGCCAGATTGGATGAGAAAATCAAGCGACCTTCAAGTTGCCCACTGAGGAACGTCCGGTGCGTTTATCGGCGACGAAAACAGGCTTACAGCCGTGCGCCGACAGCGTGGGCGATTTGGGCGCCAGCCTCGTAATAGGCCTCCCTCAAGGCCGGCAGAGCGGGCGCCTCCGGCTCGGTGACCGGGAGCGGCAAGTCCTTTTCGCTCAGCTTTCCCTGAACATGCTCCGCAAGCAGGCGCCCGAACACCGTGCCGGTGCCGATGCCCCTGCCATTGTAGCCGCAGAAGGTCACGACATTCGGCGCGAGGCGATGGAAGCGCGGCAGCGCGTTTCCGGTCATGCCCATCATTCCATGCCATTGCGCTTCGAACGCGACCTCGCCGATCTGCGGAAACGTCTTTTTCAGTGCGCGCTTCGCCCACTCGCGATGGACCTCGAGACCGCCGACACGCAGCGCGCCGATGCTGCCGAAGAGAAGCCGTCCGGCCTGATCGTAACGGAACGAGTTCATGATCATCCGCGTGTCCCAGCAGCCCTCGCGTCCCGGCAGGATCGAGGACCTCAGCTCGGCGCTCAGCGGGCGGGTGGCGAAATTGAAATAGGGCACGCGGATCTGCTCCCGCTTCCCCTGTGGCCAAGGCCCGCTCGCGGCATAGGCATCCGTTGCGACCACGACCCAGTCCGCCGTCACACTTCCGTCGTCGGTCTTGAGGCGCCAGGCCTTGCCCGCCTGCTCGGCCGACCGCACAGGGCTCTGCGTGTGGACGCCTGCGCCTGCGGCGAGCGCCACCCGGGCAAGCCCGCGCGCATAGGCGAGCGGTTGAATGGTTCCGGCGCGCAGGTCGAGCAATGAGCCCGCATAGATGTCGACGCCGATCCGCCGCGCGGTTTCCTCGCGGCTGAGAATCTTCACCGGCGCGCCGCGCGCGCTCCATTGCCCGCAGCGCTCCTCGATCTTGGCGAGGCCCGATGGCCCGATCGCGCAATGCAGCGTGCCGTTGCGCACGAATTCGCAGTCGAGGCCGTGCTTGGTGACCAGGGCCTCGACCTCGGAGGGTCCGTCGCCAAGCAGTTTGAGCAGCCGCTCGCCATAGTCGGGCCCAAGCCTCGTCGCGACATCGTCGGGCGCAAGCCACATGCCGGCGTTGACCAGGCCGACGTTGCGCCCCGCGCCCCCGAAACCGATCTCGACTGCCTCCAGAGCGACAACCTTGGCTCCCGCCTCCGCGCAGTGCAACGCCGTCGACAGGCCGGTATAGCCGCAGCCGATGATCGCGATGTCGGCGCGAACCTCGCCCTTGAGCTGCGAGGTCGGCGGCGCCGGGGGCGCGGTCATTTCCCAGAGGCCGTGCGAGAGCGCGTCGTTTTGCATAGGCTCAGATGATAGCGGGCGATCTTCGATCAGGCACGGGATAAGTTTCGCTTGGCTTCCGGCCGTTCGGGAAGGGCAGGGTTCACCGTCATTGGCTGGACCGAGGCGGCGTATTCGAGAACAGGGAGTTCAACCCCTCGGAAAACGTCGGATGCGTGAAGTCGGCGTCCCGGAGCCGCGTGTAGGGCAGGTCCGCCATCATTGCCGTCTGTACGACGGCCAACACTTCTCCGGCCTGAACGCCGACCATGGTGAAGCCGAGAATGCGGTCGTCGGCCTCTCCGACGAGAGCCTTCATGAAGCCTTCGGTTTGGCCGGTTGCCTGCGCCCGCAGCACCGCTTTCATCGGCAGCTTGGCGACACGCGTCTTGACGCCCTGACGCTCGGCTTCGCGTTCGCTCAATCCAATATGCGCCAGCGGCGGATCGGTGAACATGCAATAGGGAACGAACCGATCGCGCGTGTTTCGGCTCCCTCCAGCGAGATTGTCGCGAACGATGCGAAAGTCGTCTTCGGATATGTGCGTGAACAGCGGGCTGCCGGCGCAATCGCCGAGCGCCCAGACGTCCGGAGCGCTCGTCTCCAGCCGCTCGTTGACCTTGACGAAACCGCGATCGGTGAGCTCGACGCCGGCTTTGTCGAGTCCGATGCCGGCGGTGTTCGGGATGCGCCCCGTCGCGACGAGAATATGGCTGCCCTCGATCGTTTGTTCACCGGAGCCCGTGCGGAGTGCAACGCTGACCGCGGTTCCGGATTGGCCGCTGACCCTTATACGTTCAGCGTCGAGGTGGATTTGAATGCCTTCGCCCGTGAGGATCCGCCGGATTTCCTGCGAAGCGTCAGGGTCCTCTCGGCCCATCAGTTGAGGGCCGACCTCGACGACGGTCACTTCGGCGCCGAAGCGGCGATAGGCCTGCGCCAATTCGAGGCCGGCATAGCCGCCGCCGATCACGATCAGATGGGCGGGCAAAGTGTCTAGCTCGAGCGCTTCGATATGGGTGAGCGGCTTCGCGGCCTCGAGACCGGGAATGTTGGGGATAGCGGCGTGCGTTCCGACATTGATGAAAACCTGGGACCCGGTCAGCGTACGCATGCCCCCGTCGTTCAGGCTCACTTCGAGCGTTTTCGGCGCGACGAAGCGTCCGTCCCCCATGACCAATTCGGCGCCGCTTTCGTTGTAGTTCTTCACATGCGTGGCGATGAGCCTTTCGACCATGTCCCGCTTGCGCTGGCGAACCTTCGCCATATCGACCGTAACCGGCCCGGTCATCACGCCGAACTCAGCGCCGTTGCGCGCGAAATGCGCGGCCTCGGCGCTATGAATTTCATTCTTGCTAGGCAAGCATGCGACGTTCGGGCAGGAGCCGCCGATCCATTTGCGCTCGACAACCGCAACCCGGCGGCCCGATCGCCCATTATGCCAGGCCGTGAGCTTACCGCCTCCTCCGCTGCCGAGGATCAGAACGTCATAATGTTCGGGTTGAGACATGCGGCGCCTCCTCTCAAAAAAAGGCAATTGATAAAACGTCGATCGCGCCGACCAGACGACCCGCAGCTTGAGATAGCGGAGCGTCATCAGGCCCGCCACGATTGCTATCGGCGTTTAGCAAACCCAGCCATAGGGATGGAGGGACATACGCGTCCGCATGAGTTTTGTTACGGGCGGTCGTCCGCTTCGAGCTCAGTCGCGCGCCGCCTACAGCTTGGGAATGGCTTGTGGATTCCCACGAGACAAACTGCACATTTTGACCTCGCTTCGCCCAGATGCTGGTGAACAACAAGTGCGGGCTGCGGTCTGCCCACTCTGCGTCACTTCATAGTCGCCCCTTCCGGTGATGATCGCAAGGCAACCGAAGACGCGGACTTCGACGTCGCTCGGCCGCATTGCGCGATAATGCAAACCAGAACGCTGGCGCTCGATGTAGCTCGCCTTGCTGTCGGCGACGGCCGTCGAGTGAACATAAACGAGATCGTCGACATACGGACGCTGAAGAGCATCAAGCCGACGTCGACCATTCGAGCGCGACCAGATAGCCGCCAATGTCGCGCGCCACGCCCTTCGGCGCGCCGGTGGCGCCGGAAGTAAAGCAGAACCGCTCGCCCTCCCCGAGTCCTCACGGACGAACGCGGATGATCGTCTTTCCCTTGATCCGTTCGGTCGGGTTGAAGGCGGCGACGGCATCGTCGAGGGCAGCCACGTTGCCGATGTTTGTCCGCGCTCGTCCGTCACGAGCCCGCCGGACAATCTCATTCAGTTGGGTGCGATCGGGTACGACGACGAAGTCAACCGTCCGGCCGTCAGCGGGCCGCGCCTCGGTCGGGCCGGTGATATTCACCAGCGTTCCTCCGGCTCGAATCACGCCCGCAGACCGCTTCCCGATGTCGCCGCCGAGGACATCGAAAACCACATCGACTCCACCGACATCTTCCAGGGCGTCGTTATCGAGGTCGAGGAACTCCTGCGCGCCGAAGTCGAGCGCCGTCTGACGGCCGGCAGCGCGCCCGGCGCCGATGACGTAAGCGCCGGCCTCACGTGCGAGCTGGGTTGCCATCGAACCGACTACGCCGGCCGCGCCGTGCACGAGGACGCTCTGCCCCGCTTGAAGGCGGCCGTGCTCGAACAGCCCCTGCCACGCGGTCAGGCCCGCCATCACGAGGGCCGCGCCCTCCGTGAAGTCAACATCGCCCGGCAGCGGCGCGACGTTGCGCGCCTCGACGGCTACATACTCCGCCAGCGTGCCGTCGCGAGTCCAGTCCGTGAGGCCGAACACCCGCTGTCCCACCGACAGCCCCGTCGTTCCGTAGCTGAGGGCGGTGACCACTCCGGCCAGCTCGTGGCCGGGGATCGAAGGCGTCCGGTCACGGCCGAGGCGATCGACCCAAGTCGAGGGCCACGACAGTTCATTCCCGGTGAATCCCGACGCATGAACCCGAACAACGACATCGCCGTAATTCGCGCCCGAGAGGCTGGCGAGCGCTGCCCCCTGCGGCTCGGGCCGTTCTACCAGCTTCATCCCGGCCGTTCCCGCAGCCCGATCCGTCACAACGATCGCCTTCATGGGAACTATCTCCTGTAAGATCGGCCCAGGTGTCCGAGCCATTTGTTCACTCACGACTTCTGAACGTTGAGCCACTGGCCTTGTACAGATGCCAAGAGAAGGGAAAGCGATGCGTCCAGCAGAAAGTCAAAGTCGCTCGGAGTCTGCGCCGCGTATTGCGAATCCTCGGCCTTCAGAGCCTCATCCGCAGTGATCGCGCTGTCGCACTCCGCAGCCTTCGCCCAGGCGATCATTGGGCCGAGCATCAAGCGCGCAAAGAACGCCGTTTCCTAGAGGTTTGAGGGTCATGATTCCTCCATCTGCGGCTTGGGGCGCTCGTCGCGCTTCGACGCATTGATTATCGTGGCGCTTCCATCGCGTCGAGGCTCAAGCGGGGGCGGGGCGGCGCGGCGTGGAGTGGAGTGTCCATGGGCGGAAATTTCGCGTGCGTTGCAGTTCCTCCCCCCGCAGAAATCATGAAATTCCTGATCATTCAATTTTTGTTGACAAAAACAGAAAATACGTTATGATGATCGGCGGTGACGGACTGGACTACGAATAGCCCGCCGGGATCAGACTGGAGGTACGCACACGCGCAAACCGCCGTCGATGACCGCTGCAGACAGGGCGAAACGCCGCGATGCAACTTGAGATAGAATCGGGAATTTTTTTTATTATAATCGCTCATAACCCATTGAAAAGTCCCGATCCCAAAAAATAAACGCTAGTAAACGTCAGCACTTTTACTAGCATTTACTAGCGCATAATAGCGTTTACGCCTACTTTATTTGCATTCGTCGAACCGCGGCTCGCCTCAGGGTTGTAAGGCTGGACCCGGACGGACGCCGCCGGCGCACTCGTCGTCCGACCCGCGTCCCGAACCCTCGACGCCTCGCGCGTCGGCCCATATAGATCGGGGAGCGGGCGCAAGGGCCCCGAGGGTTTTTGCGATGAGCTCCTTTCACGGGCCGGATCTCGGTCCCTTCCAATGGGACGATCCCCTCCTCATCGAGGGCCAGCTCACCGAGGACGAGCGGATGATCCGCGACACGGCGCGAGACTTCGCCGCAAAGGAACTCGCACCCCGAATCCAGAAGGCCTACCTCGATGAAACAACCGACCCGAAGCTGTTTCGGCTGATGGGCGAAGCGGGCCTGCTCGGGGTGACGCTTCCGCAGGAATTCGGCTGCGCCGGCGCGGGCTACGTCTCCTACGGGCTCGTTGCGCGCGAGGTCGAGCGCGTCGACTCCGGCTTCCGCTCGATGATGAGCGTGCAGAGCTCGCTCGTGATGTATCCGATCCACGCCTATGGCGATTCCGACCAGCACCGCAAATACCTGCCGGGCCTCGCGCGTGGCGAGCTCATCGGCTGCTTCGGGCTCACCGAGCCGAACGCCGGCTCCGATCCCGGCGGCATGACGACACGGGCCGAGAAGATCGACGGCGGCTACCGGCTCATCGGCTCGAAAATGTGGATCAGCAACGCGCCGATCGCCGACGTCTTCGTGGTGTGGGCGAAGTCGCGCGCGCACGGCGACAAGATTCGCGGTTTCATCCTCGAAAAGGGCATGAAGGGTCTCTCCGCGCCGAAGATCGAGGGCAAGCTCAGCTTGCGCGCTTCGGTCACCGGCGAGATCGTGATGGACAATGTCGAAGCGCCGGAGAGTGCGCTTCTGCCGAACGTCGCCGGCCTGAAAGGGCCGTTCGGCTGCCTGAATCGCGCGCGTTACGGCATATCCTGGGGGGCGATGGGCGCGGCTGAGGATTGCTGGCTCGGCGCCCGTCAATATGGCCTCGACCGCAAGCAGTTCGGCCGCCCGCTCGCTCAGACCCAGCTCTTCCAGAAGAAGCTCGCCGACATGCAGACCCGGATCGCGCTCGGGCTTCAGGCGTCGCTCAGGGTCGGGCGGCTGATGGACGAGGGCAGGGCGGCGCCCGAAATGATCTCGCTCGTCAAGCGGTCAAATTGCGGCGATGCCCTCGATATCGCCCGAGCCGCGCGCGACATGCACGGAGGCAACGGCATCCAGATCGAGTTCAAGGTGATGCGTCACCTGGTCAACCTCGAGACGGTCAACACCTATGAAGGCACGCATGACGTTCACGCGCTGATCCTGGGGCGCGCGCAGACCGGCCTACAGGCTTTCTTTTGAGCACGAGCGCGCTTGCTGGCGTGCGGGTGCTTGAGCTCGCGCGCGTGTTGGCCGGTCCGACGACCGGACAGACGCTTGCAGACTTGGGCGCCGACGTCATCAAGGTCGAGAGCCCGGAGGGCGACGAGACGCGCGCCTGGGGGCCGCCGTTCATAGAGACGGAAGGCGAGCGGTCGGCCGCCTATTTCCATTCGTGCAATCGCGGCAAACGCTCGATTGTCGCCGATTTCGCGACCGAGCACGGACGCGAAATCGTGCGGCGGCTTGCGGCGCGCGCCGACGTGCTTATCGAGAATTTCAAGGTCGGCGGCTTGCAGAAGTTCGGGTTCGACTACGAGAGCCTGAAAGCTCTCAATCCGCGCCTCATCTATTGCTCCGTAACGGGCTTCGGACAGACGGGCCCTTACGCGAAACGCGCCGGCTACGACTTCCTTATTCAAGGTATGTCGGGAATGATGAGCATCACTGGCGAGCCGGATGGGTCGCCGCAGAAGGCGGGTGTCGCGATCAGCGATCTGTTCACCGGGCTTTATGGCGTGATCGCGATCGAAGCGGCTCTGATCACGCGTGAGCGCAGTGGCAAGGGCCAACATATCGACCTTGCGCTGTTCGATTCGATGAGCGCGATGCTCGCCAATCAGGCGATGAACTATCTGGCGTCCGGCCGGTCGCCGAAGCGGATGGGCAACGCCCATGTCAACCTTGCGCCCTACCAGACGCTTCCGGTCGCGGACGGATGGCTGATCGTCGCGGTCGGCAATGACGGACAATTCGCGCGGCTTTGTGGGGCGCTGGGCCTGGAGGAAATGGCGCGCGACCCGCGCTTTGCCACCAATCCCGGACGGGTGACGAACCGCGACGAGATGGAGCGCGCGCTTGTCGAGAAAACCCGGCCCTGGAAACGCGACGACCTTCTCGCCGTGCTGGAAAAGGCGGTCGTTCCAGCGGGGCCGATCAACACAATCGCGGACTTGTTCGAGGATCCCCAATTCAAAGCGCGCGGCATGCGGATCGAGCCCGAGGGCGCGCCTGGTGTTCGCAGCCCGATCCTGATGAGCGACAATCCGCTCACACTTAACCGCCGTTCGCCGAGGCTTGGCGAGCATCAAGGCGAGATCCTGCGCGAGATCGGGATGGCGGGGGATTGACCGCGCGGCTTGACGGCGCTTAGCCGCGGGCGGCAAATCGAACCATGAATGCGATTCGAAATGTCTGCGTCTATTGCGGGTCGAGCGATGGCGCCGATGCGCGGTTTGGCGAGGCGGCGGAAGAGCTCGGACGGACGCTCGCGGCCGGCGGCGTCGGCCTCGTCTATGGCGGCGGCGGCGAAGGGTTGATGGGGCGTCTCGCCGGGTCGACCTTGGCGGCTGGCGGCTATGTCACCGGGATCATTCCGAGCTTCCTCATCCGCAAGGAACATCCGCTGACCGCTATCCAGGAGATGCTGGTCGTCGACAACATGCACGAACGCAAGCAGGCGATGTTCGATCGCGCCGACGCTTTTGTCGCGTTGCCGGGCGGCGTCGGCACATTGGAGGAACTGGTCGAGCAGCTGACCTGGGTCCAGCTCAATCGCCACACGAAGCCGATCCTCATCGCCGATATCGGCGGCTTCTGGCGCCCGATGCTTGCGCTATTCGCCCACATGCGTTTCCAAGGCTTCATTCGCGAAGGCTTCGAGGTGCGCTATATGGTTGCGGAGCGAATAGAGGACGTGCTGCCAATGCTGCAGGCCGCCGCCGAGCGCCGCTCGCTCGAGCCTGGACCTGAGCACCCGGCCTCTCCCGGCAATATGTGATGTTAAGAGCGCGCCGGGGCGGCCAGGGTCCTGAGGTAGCTTGCGCCATCGTGGCGCCATCGTTGCGAGGATAACCTTACCCGGAGGCGGCGGGAGACTATCGATGCTGAAACGAACCTTGGCG
>DATCEJ010000117.1:0-12579 GCA_036510135.1 Roseiarcus sp.
GAGACCCGCTAAAGTCCGTCCTACTGGCGCGTCAAGCTTCGCCTTACCGCAGAATTGCCGGTCATTGTGTCCAATCCCGAGCTGTTTGGGCGAGATCTGTCCCAGTTTTTTCGCTTCTCATCTGGGGATCGGTCTCCGAAAGCAATGGCTAACGCTTGTGAGCCGCATTTTGGGCGCCACAACAATCAATTCGGCTCATATAAATCCGAGTAGAAGCTTGCGGCTGCGATTATCGGGCTCGGGAGCGTGCTTCGCCTTCGGTCCGCGCGCTCATGAAATAGGGCGGGCCGATCGTCTCCGCCGCCGTCAGGAAGCTCATCCTTGCTGTTGAAGGTTTGGGGGCGCGATTCGCATAAGAGTTATTATGGAACCTGTCCCGATAGGTCGCAGCGGGGGGCCGTCGATAAACTCGGGAAGCCCGCCCACATCCGCGAGCGGTTCACGGTCGGGTATTGAGCCGCTATGTGAAAAGGATTCACAAACGCCCAGCTATTGCCCGGATGCCAGGTGCGAGAACAGCCAGACTCACGCAGATACCAAAAAACGGACACATGGACAGTTTTTGGCGCCTAAGGTTCTGAAATCTCTGAGACGCGGCCAAGACTGCAAGGCGGAGTCAGACATATCGTTCACCCGATTGCCGGGGCTCACCCGGCCAAGAGCTCCGCGAGCGTCAGCGCGATCACTTCCGTCGCCTTGTACAGGTCCGAGAGCGGCAAGCGCTCATCGGCGCGATGGGCGTTGGCTTCCTCGATCGTGCGGGGACCAGCGCCATAGAGCACGATCGGAACGCCGGCTTTGGCGTAGTGACGCGCATCGGTGTAGAGGGGCACGCCCGAGGCGGCGATGTTTTCGCCCATCACCCGGCTCGCCTGCCGGCACAAAACCTCCGTGAGCTTCGCTCCGGCCGGGGTCGGGGTCAGCGGCTCGGCGAGCAGGATGCGCTTGACCTCGACCTTGGCGGCGGGATGGAGCGCCGCTGACAGGGCGATGACCTCGCGCAATTCCGCTTCGACCTCGGCCGGACTTTCCTCCGGCACAATGCGGCGGTCCAAGCGGAAAGTCACACGATCCGGCACGACATTGGTGTTGATCCCGCCCGCGATGAGACCGACCGTCATCTGCGGCGAGCCTATCCCGGGCATCGCAGAGGTTCGCGCCTCAAGGCCGACCCGCCATTCGTAAAGAGCGGATAGGATCGCGTTTGCCGCTTCGAGCGCGTCGACGCCGGTCGAGGGCCGGGCGGCATGGGCCGAGCGGCCAAGGACCTCGACCTCCAGGTGAAGCGCGCCATTGTGCGCGTTCACGACCGCGTAGGAGAAGCCAGCGCCGATCGCCAGATCCGGACGCGAAAGGCCATTTTCGAGCAGATAGCGCGGGCCGATCTCGCCGCCCGCCTCCTCGTCGTAGGTGACGTGCAGTTCGACCGCGCCATTGAGCGCCGCGCCGCACTTTTCGAGCGCCAGCATGGCGAACGCGTAAGTCGCGATGTCCGACTTCGACACTGCGGCTCCGCGCCCAACCATCCAGCCGTCGACGATCTCGGCCCCGTAAGGGTCATGCGTCCAGCCCGAGCCCGGCGGCACCACGTCGCCATGCGCGTTGAGCGCGATCGTCAGGCCCTCCCGGAACCGGCGCCTGACGATCAGGTTGGTCGCCGAAATCATGCCGTTCGCCTTGACGAGCGCCTCGGGAACCTTGTGCCTCTCGACCTGAAAACCCAGTCCTTCCAGGAGTGTGGCGACGACTTCCGCGGGGCGGCTGCAATCACCGGGCGGGTTGTCGGACGGAATTTTCACGATCTCGGCGAGGAAGCGCGTCTCCGCTTGGGCATGCTCGCGCACGAAGTCGCGTATCGCGGTCTCGACTGGCGTCATCGCGTCTCCCCCGTCGAACCTCAGGCGTCGAAGCCCTCGACGCGCATCCCGTCATAAGCCGGCGTCACGTGCGCCGGCAGGCTCGCGCGCAAGGTCTCGTAATCGAGATCAGTATGCAAGTTGGTTAGGATCGCGCGCCGCGGACGCATCGTCTCGATCCACGCCAACGCCTCGTCGAGGCTGAAATGGGAGGGGTGGGGGCGATAACGCAAGGCGTCGATGATCCACATGTCCAAGCCTTCGAGAAAAGGGCGGCTGGTCTCGGGAATCCGTTTCACATCAGGGGTATAGGCGAGCCCTCCGAAGCGAAAGCCGAGCGCGCTGATATCGCCGTGATCGAGATCGAACGGCATCGCCTCGACGGCGCCTCCTCTGCCCTCGACGCGGCAGAGTTGGCCGGTCGTGAGGCGCAGCTCCTTTGCGATCGGAGGATAAGAACTTCCGTCAGGGGTTTGAAAAATATAGGAGAAAGCCTGGGCAATTCTGCGCGAGGTCTGCTCGTTCATGTAGACGTCCAGGGGGCGGCGCATGGCCAGGCAAAGCGGCCTCAGATCGTCGATGCCGTGCGTGTGGTCCGCGTGGGGATGGCTCAAAAGGACGCCGTCGAGCCGCTTGACCTCAGCGTCGATCAGTTGCTCGCGCAGGTCGGGCGACGTATCGACGAGGACGCTTGTCGCGCCTTGAGACCCGAGGCGCTCGACAAGCACCGAGCAGCGGCGGCGGCGGTTCTTCGGGTTCGCCGGGTCGCAGGCCCCCCACCCTTCCGCGATCCGCGGCACGCCGCCGGACGAAGCGCAGCCCAGGATGGTCAAGCGCAGCGTCAATGCGACGATCCGACAGCCTGCGGCAGCTTGCCAACAGCCTGCGGCAGCTCGCCGGCGGCCGGCGGGAGCCTTTGAAAGATCGCGTGGGTGTTGGCGCGCGTCGCCGCCGCCAGCGCTTCCAGCGCCATTCCGCGAGCCTCGGCGACCACGCTCGCCGTGGAGATCACGAACGCCGGCTCGTTGCGGCGGCCTCGACGGGGCGTCGGCGCGAGATAAGGCGCGTCGGTCTCGACCAGAATGCGATCGATCGGGACGTCGCGCGCGATGGCGCGCAGGTCTTCGGACTTCTTGAACGTCACCACGCCGGAGAATGAGATCGAAAGCCCGAGGCTGAGCGCGGTCTCCGCGAGTTCGCGCGAGGCGGTGAAACAATGGAGGAGGGCGCGGAACCGTCCCTGCCCCATTTCTTCAGTCAGAATCGCCGCCATGTCAGCGTCGGCGTCGCGGGTATGGATCACGAGGGGCAAGTCAAGCTCGCGGGCAAGCGCAATGTGGCCGCGAAAGACTCGCCGGGCGACGTCGCGGGGCGCGCTGTTGTAGTGATAATCGAGGCCCGCCTCGCCGATCCCGACGCATTTGGGGTGTCTGGCGAAGGCGCGCATGGCGTCGAAATCCTCAGCGTCGTCACCGGCCGCCTCATGGGGATGCGTGCCCACGGTGAAGAAGACATCGTGGTACCGTTCCGCGATCGCGACGACGCCCGCGGCCTTCGACACTTTCGTGCCGATGGTGATCATTCGCTCGACGCCCGCCGACCGCGCGCGCTCGATGACCCCGTCGAGGTCTTCGGCGAAATCAGGAAAATCGAGATGGCAATGGCTGTCGATGATTGTCATTCGGCCCCGGCCCAAGCCATCACTTCACCGGCTCCGCTTCGACATAGCGAGGAAAGACCGGCGTCGGCGGTGGCAGAAGCGCGCCGGGCTTGAGCCGATGTCGGGCCCTAATTCTCCAAAACGGTTCGTCGACCTCGATATCTTCGGTCCACACTTCGAGGTCGCTGAAATTGCGTTCGTCTGGAGGCACGGCGAGGAGATCAAGCAGCTTGTTCATCGACGCGGGCATGACCGGCTGCAACAATATCGCGACGATGCGCAGGACTTCGAGCGTTGTGTACAGAACAACGCGCATTTCGCCGGGATCGCTGTTCGCCTTTTTCCATGGCTCGCGCGTCGCGAAATAGCGGTTTGTCCGCGCGACAATTTCGAAAACGCTTGCGACGTACTGGTGGATCGCGAAAGCGGCCATGTGCGTTCGGGCGGTTTCAACTAAGGAATCCGCGGCGGCCAACAGTCCGTCTGTCTCTTCGTCGACCAGTCCCATGGGCGCGTTCCAGTCTGGAACCGCACCCTCGCAGTTCCTGGCGATCATGGTCAGCGAGCGCTGCGCCAGATTGCCGATGTCGTTGGCGAGATCGGCGTTCATGCGGGCCACGATCGCCTCGTGCGAGTAGCTGCCGTCCTGGCCGAAAGGGACCTCGCGCAGGAAGAAATAGCGCACCGCGTCGAGGCCATAGGCGTCGACCATCGCCTTCGGGTCGACAACGTTGCCGACCGACTTCGACATCTTCTCGCCGCGGTTGAACAGGAAGCCGTGCACCACGACCTGTTTCGGCAAAAGCAGTCCGGCGGACATCAGGAAAGCCGGCCAGTAGATGGCGTGGAAGCGCGTGATGTCCTTGCCGATCACATGCGCGTCCGCAGGCCAGAATTTCGCCCGCGGGCCGTCATCGGGGAAGCCGGTCGCGGTAATGTAATTCGTCAGCGCGTCGACCCAGACATACATCACGTGCTTTGGGTCGCCCGGAACGGGCACGCCCCATTTGAGCGTCGCGCGGCTGATCGAGAGGTCGGACAAACCTCGCTTCACGAAGGCGACAATCTCGTTCAGATATTTTTCCGGCGTGACGAAGTCGGGATGCGCGGCGTAATGCGCCAGCAGCTTGTCGGCATATTTGGACAGCCGGAAGAAGTAGCTTTCCTCCTCGACCCATTCAACCGGCGCGCCGCTCGGCGCGAGCTTCTTGCCGTCCTGGCCCTCGGTCAGCTCGCCCTCGTCGAAATAGGCTTCGTCGCGAACCGAATACCAGCCGGAATATTTCGATAAGTAGACGTCGCCGTTCGCGGCCATTCGCTCCCAGATCGCCTGAGAGGCGCGGGCGTGCCGCGGCTCCGTCGTGCGCACGATGTCGTCGGCGCGAGCGTTCAGCATGTCGCCCATCGCCTCGAATTCGGCCGCGACGCGATCGACAAATTGCTGCGGCGTCACCCCCTCGCGCGCGGCGGCCTGCTGAACCTTGAGGCCGTGCTCGTCCATACCGGTGACGAACAGGGTCTCGCGCCCGTCGAGGCGCATGAATCGCTGGATCGCGTCGGTCGCGATGCGCTCGTAGGCATGGCCGATATGGGGCGCGCCGTTGGCGTAAGGGATCGCCGTGGTGATGAAGAAGCGGCTCATGGCGCCGTCCTAAAGCAAAACTTTTTGAGCGGCGACGAAAATCTAAAGGTAGCGCCAGCCCTGTGGTTGGCCCTCCGCCATCCTCATCCTTGAGGAGCGCCAAAGGCGCGTCTCGAAGGTGATCTGGGAGGTGGCGCCCTCTGGCGCATGCTTCGAGACGCGTCGCCTTGCGGCGCCGCTCCTCAGCGCGAGGGGCCGGGTTAGATGTTATCGCTCTCAACCTCGGGGCGCGGTCGCGGCGATTTCGGCGAACAGGGCCAGAATATGCAGCTTGCGATCGAGATTAAGCGCTTCCGTTTCGCGCTCAGCCTCGCGAATGCGATCCCAAAGCTCGCCAATCTCTTCCACCCGGAGCGATCCAGGCTCGACATCGCGCGCGTAGGTAACAAGCCAGTCGTAGAGCTCGCGATGGAAGCCCCGGTAAGCTTCGTCCGCAGCGCGCCCGCCAACCGCGTCCGCGAGCCTCGCGACGGCGCGGGGATCGGGACGCGGCAGGCCGGCGACGATCGAATCGATCAGCGCGGCCGCCCCTTCCGATTCGGGCGCGAGGCGAACGAGCGCCTCGCGAATCGATCCGTCGGCGCGCCTGGCGGCGGTCTCGATTGCATTGCGGCTGGCTTCGCTCCACGGCGGCCCGAGGGCCGTCGCCGCCCGCACAATCTCATCCCCCGACAAAGGATCGAGCCGCAAACGGCGGCAGCGCGAGCGAATTGTGGGCAGGATCTGGCCCGGCCGATGCGACACGATGAGGATCAGCGATCGTTGCGGCGGCTCCTCAACCATTTTGAGCAAGGCGTTGGCGCTGTTGCGGTTCAGATCTTCAGCTGAATCCACGATCGCGACCCGCCACCCGCCGAAGGCCGCGGAGAGCTGGAAGACTTGCAGTCCCTGCCGCACGGCTTCCACTGAAATCTCGCTCGCGAGCCTCTTCGTTGCCCCCTGCCACTCGCGGCGGATCAGAGCAAAATCGGGATGGGCGAGCCCCGCGAGAAGCCGCGCTGCCTGATGCGTCGGCTCGACATGGAGGTTGCGCGCTTCGCGGACCGCTTTCGCGGTTGGATCAGGGTTGGCGAGCACGAAACGGGCGAATCGCCAGGCGAGCGTCGCCTTGCCAATCCCCTCCCTGCCGCCAATCAGCCAGGCGTGAGCGAGGCGGCCTTCCCGATAGGCCGACAGCATCTCCGCTTCGGCACGCTCGTGGCCAATGAGCGAATAGACATGACGCGGATGGGGCGCGCCGACCAACGCGTCGGCTTCGGGAAGATCGTCGGTCTCGCTCTTTTTCATGCGAGGTTGCTTATCGCCTTATCAATTTCTCGCTCTTCGACTTCAGAGCGCAATAAAGCTAGGAATTGTAGTTCCCGGACGAGATCCCTTTCCTGTTTTTCATTTGGCTGCCCATCAGGAGTTATTCGCTGGAACACCGCTGTGTCGAACGGGATCACTGCGCTTTCAAGTCTTAAGAATGCCGCGTCTCGCCCAAATTTTCGACTGAAGAGGAAACTGGTGTTGGCGTAGTTGGATAGTGACATGTCATACGGAGCCAATTTTGCGAACAACTCCGCTTCCACCGCATACGCGATTGTGCTGACTACGATAGAAGAATATATAGTGCTCGCTATCGCATCCCACTCGTCATAATTATCTGGTTCTTTCCAAGGTATTCCTACCCTCGTGACGTAAGGAGTGAGCGCGCTGAGACACTCACTAAACGTGACGACAAGCTCCGTTATAGTGTTAGGTTTCGGCGACATACGCTGCCTATTGTTTTGACAACTTGTTAAGAAGGTCAGGTCACGCAGGGATAACCTTCAACGCGCCCATGGGATCAAGCCTACTATCGACTGCCGACCAGATGGCTACGGCGACGTCATCTTCGCTTCCGTCGGCGTCAATCACGGCGCAACGCAAAGGCTCGGCGGCGGCAATCTCGAGGAACGCCTGCCGAAGGGTTTTATGAAACTGCAGTCCCTCCGATTCGAACCGGTCTGCGGGCCCCGTCTGCCTTCGCTCGGCTGCCCGCTTCAGGCCGACTTCCGGATCGAGGTCGAGGATCAGCGTCAGGTCGGGGCGGTTCGCGCCCACCGCCAGCCGCTCGAGAGAGGCAATGAACTCGGGCGGCAGATTTCCCGCCGCGCCCTGGTAGGCCCGGGTCGAATCGGCGAACCGGTCGGAAACCACCCACGCTCCCCTCGCGAGCGCGGGCAGTATGGTCTTGTCGAGATGGTCGATACGGGCGGCGGAGAACAAGAGCGCCTGCCCGGCGGGATTAAAGTCGGAGGCAAAGCCGGAGAGAATCGCCTCCCGTAACGCCTCGGCGCCCGGAGAACCCCCCGGCTCGCGCGTCCGGACGACGCTCAGCCCAAGCGCGGCGAGACGCTCCTCAAGCCGCTTGGCCTGTACCGACTTGCCCACGCCCTCGCCACCCTCGAGCGTGATGAAACGGCCCCCTGCCCGTCCGGTCATTGACTCGCCCGATGCCGCGCCGCTTCTGCTTCCACCCTCATCCAATCGCGCCGTACGAATCTCACCGCTGGTCCTTCTGCAAACGCCGTCTCAAAGTCCGCCGCCGACGGCTCTTCTCAGCATGGTTCAGCGCGAATTGGCAACGAGCGTCAATCGCGGCGTGCGGCGCGGGACCGAATCGCCCGGGGCGCTACCGCGAGTTGCGGTTGGGTTGAGGCGGCCAAAAGGGGAACAACGCGGACGGCGATTTCTTGCAGAAAATCAGAAATCAAGGTAAGCTTGCCCATGAAGAATCCTGCGCTTCCGCATGGCCTCGACCGCGGGCTCCCGTCCGGCGCTGCGAACGCCACGGAAAGGGGCGAGAAATATTCTTCCGGCAAAAAGCCGCGTAACTCATTGAAAACTCTTGATTCGGACGAGAGAATCCAAGGAAATCCAAGGAAATCCAACCCCTCAAAAGCGGGGCCTTCGCAGCGAAACGGCCACGGGCCAAGAAAATCCAAATGGGAGCGACCGCACCGATGTCGCCGAGACGGCGGCAAACCGACGCGTTAAAAAATACAAAATGGTCTAGTAGTCGGCGCGAGCGGACTTTGCAGGCTTCAAGTGATCAAACGCGCCGGTCGTCGGCTTCTTGGGCGGCAGACGAACGGGTCCGGAATAGTAAAGCGCCCTTTCGGCGCTGGCATGAAGTTCGGGCCGGCGTGGCGGCACGACGGCGTGCGCGGAGGCGACGCGCATCGACGAACCTGACGAAGACGAGGCCCCAGCCGTCACGATTTTTGAGCTGCGACTGAGGCTCAGATCGAACGGCCGGGGCGGCGGCAGCGGAACGGCGCCTCTCGTAAGGTGAGCGGAGCGGATTGGCTCGGGCGGCAACGGGTCTGCGTCACTGGATTCAGCCGGCGCCGCGCCAGAGTCCCCGGGCGCGGACGCGACCCGCACGGGCTCAGGGGGCGCTGGGGCAGGCTCAGGGGCGCTTGCGACCTGGACCGGCGGGGGTTCGGGCGCAGGCGCCGGAGCTGGTTGAGCCTCAGGTTGTGGCTGAGGCTGGATCTGTTGTCCGCCGCGGCCGCCGCCGGAAAAAAACGACCAGATCGTATCGGTCTGCTCCGCAGCGGCGTTGGCCATCATGACTGGCGCCGAATAGCCAATCATATTGGCCGGAGATCCGTCGGTGCGGAGGCTCGCCAGCAATTGCGAATCGTCCGACCCCTCAATTGGCGCGGCTCCGACATAATCGACTTTAACCTTCGCGGTGCCCATGGCCTTCATGTCGAGAACGTCGGCGACCCGCGAGGATACATCCATCACCCGCCCGGCATGATAAGGGCCGCGATCGTTGACGCGCACGATGACCGAATAGCCGTTCTGAAGATTGGTCACGCGCGCATAGCTCGGCAGAGGCATCGTCGGATGGGCGGCTGACAACGAGGCCATGTCGTAGACTTCGCCGTTGGCGGTGCGGCGGCCATGAAACGCCGCGCCATACCAGGAGGCCATGCCGACCGCCGTATAGGAGGGGTTCTCGGCGGGATAATACCGTTTCCCGGCGACCGAGTAAGGGCGACCGACGAGATATTGCCCTCCGCCATGAGGCACCCGCTCGCCATCGGCGACAACCTTCCGGCTGGCGCGGCCGTATTTTTTGCCCTGAGCAAAATGCTCGTGGCCGTGAGAGTACGACAATCGGGTGGTGGGCTGTGGGGTGGCGCAGCCGGCCAGCGCCCACGCCGCTACGCCGAGGCTCATGGCGCCCCGCCATCTCCGATTGCCCGCATTCGTATGCGGTCCAAGGCCCGAAACGCTCATCACGCTTACTCGGGTCGCGCGCCAGCGCAAAGTTCGAGCTTCAAACGCCGAGCCCGCCACAGCAACAGAATGTTTCAGAACCATGAAGCCCGCTGCGCACTATTGATCCCGCTTCGTTTCGAATTCGCTAACGAATTCCCTATCCCCCGGCCGAACGAAGGGCCGCCTAACGTTGCGTCCCGCGAGGGCGCCGATTCGTTGGACAGCCGCCCCGCCATCCGCCGCATTTCGGCCGCGAGAAGTGACGCCCAATCGCGGCAAGAACGTGGCCAGCCCGCAGCGGAGGACGCCGGCCCCTATCCTGCAACGAACTGGACGGACGAATCACAAAGCCCATCCGAGTTCATTCGACAGGCGGAGCGCGGACTGGTAGCTGAGACCGAATCATCCAAATGCGAACGAATGCTGCCGGAACCTCGGTGATTCGTAATCGATGGGCGATCGGTGATTGTCAGAAAAGGCCGGGCAGCCCGAATGCGCGAGCACTCGAACCGCCCAGTTTTTTTAGGAAGCGACTTTTGCCAGACGAACTTGCTGCAAGCCCTCCCGGCTGGTGCTAGTCGCATCGCCTCCGTCACCGCGTCACTCATCGGGTTGAAGGGGGTTCTCAACCCAAAGGTCCAGGTTAAAACCCGTCGCGGCGTCACGCTTTAATCACAGTCTACGAGAAACGTCCAGCAAAATATGGCTTTCCCGGTGTCATTGAAGTTTCATCCACAGGAAGCTGAACGCATTCGGGCTAAGTAATTTGCCGAGATCTGCGACCGCCGGACGCGCTTTCGCTCTGTGATCTATGCGGCCGCTGTTATTCGCCAATGAGATGCAAGGCGATCTGCCGCCGATGCGGCGCACGCCGATGCTCGAACAGGTAAATACCCTGCCAGGTCCCCAAGGCGAGTTCCCCCTGCACGATCGGAATCGCTAGCTGCACACCGGTCAGGACCGTGCGGATATGGGCGGGCATGTCGTCGGCGCCTTCGTCGGCGTGCCGATATCGGCTCGGGTCCTCCGGCGCGAGGCGGTCGAAAAATGTCTCGAGGTCGGCGCGAACGTCCCGCGCGGCGTTCTCCTGGATAAGCAATCCGGCCGAGGTATGACGGCAAAATAAAGTCAAAAGCCCGACCTGCATCGCATGCGGCTTGAGCCAATCCAAAACGTCGCGCGTTATCTCCACAAGCCCGCGGCCGCCGGTCGAAATTGATAGAATATCAACTGCTTGTCGCATCGCGTTCTATTTGCTGATGCTGAGATCGAGGAAGCGTGGGGAACGTTTCGCCAATCTTGGCGTTGTTGCGGCGCCCGCGCGCCAGCGGTCGTCCCAGGCAGAGGCCAAAATGCGGCTTATCATAATCATAATCTTGATCATTCTGGTCGTCGGCGCCCTGCCGTCTTGGCCTTACAGCACGGGTTGGGGCTACTATCCGGTCGGGGGACTGGGGACAATCCTGATCATCGTCCTCATCCTCGCGTTACTCGGTTACCTCTAGCTGACCAAAGAACACCGCTTCCGCCACCGGATAAAAAATGACCCCGCTGCAATCGCCGCGGGGTCATTCTTTGTGGCTACTGCGGTCCTAGGGCAATCGGTTCAACCGTTACCTGCGCCAGATCACGCCAGCCAGGAAACCGAGCCCGAGAGCCAGAGCGAGTGTGGAGAGCGGGCGCTCTTGAACCGCGTCTTCGAGCGAGTCGCCAAGCGAAGAAGCCTGGGATTGAGCCCTGTTGGCGACGACGCCGAGCCGATCGGAGGCGTCATTCACCATAGATCCCATATTCGCGCGGGCGTGCTTCATTCCGCGTCTCGCCTGCTCTTGCGCGACAGAGCCGATATCGCTTGCCGCGTCTGAAATCTGGTCGGAAAGACCGCCAATCGCATCTCTCATGTTCGCCATTTCCTTCTCCAATCGAGCAAAGGCGTTGTCGTTGCCTATGTCCCGCGTTTCGTTGCTTCGTTCCGCATCGGACGGAAAGTCAGATGTCATCCGTTCCTCCGAGACACTCGATCAATGTTAACGCCGGTTCACGAGGAAGGTTCCACGCCGGGACGATTTAGCGGTCTTCGTCGACGTACAGCCGTTGCTTCAGGATCAGCGCCACCATGAGGATGGGCGACGACAGAAACGCGCCCATTGGACCCCAAAGCCAGGTCCAGAACGCGAGCGAAAGCAGAACCGCCAGCGCATTGAGTTCAAGGTGGCGACCGATGATCATCGGGGTCAGGAACTGACCCTCCACCGTGATCACCATGAGGAACGCGGCGGCCGGAAGGATGCCGAACAAAAACGTCGGTTCCGCCACCACCCCGACCACGAGGAGAACCACGAACATCACGATCGGTCCGATGATCGGGATGAAATTCAGCGTCGCCGCCAATGCGCCGAACCCGACCGCGTTCGGCATTCCGGTCAGCCAGCAAATGATCCCGGCCGCCGCGCCGACGCCCAAGTTGATGAGCGAAACGATCAACAGATAGCTCGCCAATCCGGCTTCGATTTCGTTGAGTATTTTGAGCACCGTCAGACGCGAATCACGACTTGCGAATGTCATGACCAGGCCGCGCCGCAAGTCTGGCCATTCCGAGATGACCAAAAGCAGTACGACGAGAAAGAACAGAAAGCCCGTAATCGGCGGCAGCAAAATCGAGATCGTCGAGGGAACCCAGGAAATCCCGGGTAAAGGAATCGCCACCGGATTGGCGCTGGGGGTATCGCCCATCGTTACCCTGAGCCGCCGCCAAGCCGCGACCAGACCATCGAATATATGCAGCTTTTCCTTCAGCGACGCGACAATGCCCGGCAAGCCATTCGCGAGTTCGGACACACGCGGGAAGATCAATAGGATCACGAAGGCGAAGATCAGCGTCACGCTGGTCACGAGCAGCAGCGCAACAAGCGGGCGCGGAACGTGCAGCGCTTCGAGCCGTCGCGCCGCCGGACCCAGCATTACGCCCACTACAAAAGCCGCGACGACCGGCAGCATGACGTCGCGTGCGGCGTAGAGAAGGAAGCCGACCCCGATTGTAGCAAGGATCGCCATCGACCACGCCGAAATCTGCCGAAGCGTGATTTCGGGATGGAGCTTCTCGTCCGCCACCGCGACCGTGTCGGGACGCTGGCCTTCCTCCATCGTTCCTCCACTTCGCC
>DATCEJ010000118.1:0-2054 GCA_036510135.1 Roseiarcus sp.
GGCGCGTCGCTTCTCGGAGCGCTGTAGGCCTTCGACGCGGGGCAGGGCGCAATTGTCGCCGCTGGCCGGGTGCTGGCGATCGAGGCCGCCGAAGGCACTGACGCCATGCTTGCCCGCGTCGCGGAGATGCGCGCCAACGGCCGTCTGCGCCTTGCCGGACTCGTGGGCGTCCTGGTGAAGGCGCCCAAGCGCGGGCAGGATCTTAGGCTCGACATGCCGGCGGTCGGGCCGAAGACGATCGAAGGCGCGGTCAAGGCGCGACTGCGAGGCGTGGCGATCGCCGCGGGCCGTGTGCTCGTGCTCGAGCGCGCGCTCTGCGCCCGCAGAGCCGACGCCGCCGGCCTGTTCGTCGCCGGATTCGCGTCTCCGCCCCCGGCCGGGTGAATCCATTGCGCGTGGCTCTCGTAGCCGGCGAGCATTCGGGCGACCAGCTCGGCTTCAGGCTCATGCGGGCGCTCCGCGAAGCGCGGTCGGACGACGTCGCCTTCTCTGGCGTCGGCGGCGAGGCGATGGAGGCCGAGGGCCTCAAAAGCCTGTTTCCCATCAGCGACATCGCCGTCATGGGCATCCTGCCGGTGCTGGCCCGGCTGCCGACGCTTATGGCGCGCATCCGCAGGACCGCCGAGGCGATCATCGCCGACCGGCCCGATGTCCTCGTTATCATCGACAGCCCCGATTTCACCCATCGCGTCGCCCGCCGCGTCCGGGCGGCGCTGCCGAGATTGCCGATCGTCGATTACGTCAGTCCCAGCGTCTGGGCCTGGCGGCCCGGCCGCGCCAAGGCGATGCTGACTTACGTCGATTGCGTGCTGGCGCTGCTTCCATTCGAGCCGGAGGCCTACCGACGGTTGGGAGGACCGCGTTGCGTCTATGTCGGTCACCCGCTGATCGAGCGGCTCGACGAACTGCGCCCTAACGCGGACGATCCGCGTCGTCCCTCCTCCGGGCCGCCGCTCATCGTCGTGCTCCCTGGTTCGCGTCGATCGGAAGTCACCCGGCTCATGGCGGATTTTGGCGGCGCGCTTGCGGCGCTGCGCCAATCGGCTGGCCCGTTCTCGCTCGTTTTGCCGACGCTGCCCCATATCGAGCAGGAGGTGCGGGCTTTGGCGGCGCGTTGGCCCGAGCCGCCCACCATCGTGCTCGGCGAAGCGGCGAAATATGCCGCGTTTCGCGCCGCCCATGCGAGCCTTGCCGCTTCCGGCACCGTGACGCTGGAGCTTGCCCTTGCCGGCGTTCCAATGGTTGGGGCCTACAAAGTCTCGCTCGTCGAGGAGCAGCTCAAATATCTGATCAAGGTTCCCTCGATCCTCCTGCCCAACCTGATCCTGGGCGAACGCGCGATTCCGGAAAAACTGCAGAAGGATTGCGCGCCAGCGCCGCTCGCCACGGCGATGGCTGGGATCGTGCGGGACGGCCCGGCGCGCCGCGCCCAGATCGAAGCGCTGTCGCGACTCGATCGGCTTATGGCGCTGCCCGACGGAGGGGCGCCAAGCGCCCACGCGGCGCGCGCCGTTCTCGAGACCATCGAGGGGAGCGGCGGCCGGCAGTCGGCCACCGACTGACCCCGCAGGCCGCGGGGCGCGCGCCTTTGGTTACGACGCAGCGATTTCAAAGGCTTGGGTGTATTTTTCTGTCACTTGAATCAAAACGGGCGTCTCCTGTTTTGACGCAGGCGCATCTCTTTGTAGATCATAAATGTCCTTGAATATCAAATAATTACGTGATCTAATTGATAGACGAGATTAGAACTATTGCACGAAGACTGGCTGGCGCTGGCTCCAGCGGCGCCCCAGGCCCGGAACCAGACGATGCGGGGGTCTGGCCCGACGACGCTACGCGCTTCCACCCAGGACCTCGCCGACGGGTGTTTCGGAAAGCCCATCGCCTTGAGGGTGATGCCCGAATAGAAGTCGATGTTCGGATAGAGCTTCTTCTCAATGAAATAATCGTCGTGCAGCGCGATGCGCTCAAGCTCGATTGCGACTTCAAGCAGCGGATCGTCCTTGCCCCCGAGCTCGTTCAGCACCTCGTGCGTGGTGCTCTGCATGATCTTG
>DATCEJ010000119.1:0-37474 GCA_036510135.1 Roseiarcus sp.
CTCGGGCGGGAGCGTTGAGCGTTCAAGCGGCGCCGTGTGGATATTCGGCGAGGAGTTCAATCTCTGGGCAAGCGATAAAGAGCTGACGTCAGTTCTCAATGGAAATCCCGGGTCAAGTCTCGGCGGAAATCGACACGGCGCCGCTTGAACGCTCAACGCTCCCGCCCGAGACGGTCGAGGCGATAGAGGCTTTTCATCGGCAGAGTGATGCCGTCACAGCCGTCTCGGCAGCGCTCCAAAAGTGTAATGAGTCAATCGCGTTGGTGCGCGAGCATGCCGCGTCCGCCAATGTAGCGACATTACAGGCCGACTTGTCGACGCTTCGCGCGATCAAATTGCGGCATTCACCCGAGGTCAACCTAGCTTGCACTGCCTATCTCAATGAAAAAACGCTCAAGGCGAACACCGAACAGAAACGCGATGACGCGCGTGCGAGCCTCGATCGATACAGGACTGTAATCTTCCCAACCTACCAGACGGCAATCAATCATTATCTTCGCCGCTTCGGCGCCGGCTTCAGACTAGATAGCGTCAGCTCCGTCAACAATCGGGGCGGTTCCTCCTGTACCTACAGCGTCGTCATTAACGACGTGCCAGTTTCGGTCACCGCTGCCAGTGGCCCAAGCTTTCGTAACACGCTCAGCGCAGGGGACCGAAACACACTGGCTCTTGCATTCTTTTTTGCATCGCTCGATCAAGAGGCCGATCTGCATGAGAAGATCGTCGTCATCGACGATCCGATGTCCAGCCTGGACGAGCACCGTAGCAGGAACACACTGCACGAAATGTTGCAGCTTCTGAACCGCGTAAAGCAAATGTTTGTGCTGTCGCATTCAAAGTCGTTCTTGTGCGCTCTTTGGCAAGAAGCACCGCGTGGCAAAGGAACGGCGCTCCGTCTCGATCGCATACGCGATAGTCAAAGCAGAGACGCATCGATGACGGCGACCTGGAATGTGCATGCCGATTGCGTCTCTGACAATGATCGCCGTCACGAACTGGTGTTGGGGTATATTCAGAGCGCCAATCCCGCCGTCGAGCGGGAGGTTGCCGCTGCATTAAGGTATATCCTCGAAGCCTTCATGAGGGTCGCCTATTCAACCGTATTCCCACCCGGGACCTTGCTGGGCCAGTTCCTCGGCGTGTGCCAGCAGCGGTTGGGAACGCCTCACCAGATCTTAAACGTGACGGACCTCGAGGAGCTTCGGCGCCTTGTCGATCATGGAAATGTCTTTCATCACGACTCAAACCCATCGTACCAGACGGTGCTCCTCAACAGCCATGAACTGACGAACTTCTGTCAGCGAACACTCGCATTCGCTCGCCGCGGTTAGCATCTTTCAATGCAGATACCCCAGGCGGCGCATCAACTCATCCCGTGTGCCGGTCGCCATGCCCCTAGTTGACACGATCCCCGACAGCGTCCTCCCGAATCTCCCGTATGACCGATCAGACGCAGCCATCGACGCGGCGCTTGTCAGCATGCACCCCGCTAGCCTCTTGTGCCTGTATTTGAACTGGCGAAACCGGCTTATTCCTGCTCAACCGCGCCGTGTCGCCTGGTCGAACGCGCTTCGCGATAATCCCGTCACGGCCGCACGGTCCGTGCCGATAGCGCAATTACCGAGGACAATCACCAAGGCAACGACCTGACGAAATATCTCAGCCGACGTGTGACGACCGGCTTCACGCTCCCCCCGAAACCGGGCGCGAAGAACCTCGCGATACTTCAGCACCTTGATCTGCTGCTCAACGAATGGGGCATCCATCATCTCCACATCTCGATGACGCCTGAAGCGGACGGATTCGTGAAGCGTGATGATCCCCTGCTCTTCGCGATGTTCCATCCTGAGACCGCCTATCCCCTCGATATCGGGACACATTCAAGCTTTGTCGATGAACGGCTTGCCGTGATCGCCATCGAGAATTGGCCAGAGGCTCAATTGTTCTTGGAAATCAAGGGTATCCAGTTAAGGGACGGAGTGCCATATTCGCCGGAGGAGCGAAGACAGATGCGCTCTGCGGGCCTGTTCAGCCTCATTCCGATTGGCGACAAGGTCTTTGCTCCGCGCGGCGGCATTTCGTCGGCAGGGACCAGCACGGCAGCATCCCTCCAGACAAATCATATTATCCGAACGCTCCGTTCCTTCGAAAAGCAAGTGCAGGCCAATCCCGCTGAAATCGCAGACCTGATCCGAAGCCGCGGCCACGAGCCCGGCAGTCCGCCGACCTTCAAATTCGCGCTTCTCCAGGACGGCGGATTCGGAGTTGTTGAGACGGTTTCCGGCTGCGCTATCGGCCTTCGCTGAGGAGCGAGCGGTAGTCTGCATTACATATGGCGCGCGAGAAGGGCAGGGGGCGGATCGGTAGTCGGCGGTCACGCTTTACGAAAGAGGAAGCTCCGCGGCTTCGCTGACGGATTGGGCCTGAAAGTTCGAAAGCGTTACGCCGACGAGTCGAACGCCTTTGTTTGGCGGGAATACCGATCGGATAAGGCCGAGGGCGAGCTCATGCAGCGTCTCCCTCGTATCGATCGTCATCGCCATCGATCGACTGCGGGTGGAAATCTGAAAGTCCGCCCACTTGATTTTCACGGTGACCGTTCGGCCGCGCGCGTTCGTTTTCTCGCACCAGGCCCAGACATCGTCAGCCAACGCGATCACGCCGGCCTCGATTTGAACGGGATCAATCAAGTCCTCGGAGAAGGTCGTTTCCGATCCCGACGACTTTCGTTCGCGGTCAGCTTGGACCGCCCGGTCGTCTTGACCGCGCGCGATCTCGTAATACCAACTCCCCGCCTTGCCGAAATTACGCTGCAAGAAACCGAGGGCTTGCCGCCGCAGATCCGCGCCCGTCTCAATGCCAAGGGCGTGCATCCTGGCAGTCGTCTTTCGTCCTACGCCGTGGAATTTCGCGACGGGCAGGGTCGCAACGAAGGCCTCAGCCTGCTCGGGCATGATCGCGAACTGGCCGTTCGGCTTACGATAGTCTGATGCGACCTTGGCTAGGAACTTGTTGCAGGAAATTCCCGCCGAAGCTGTAAGCTTGGTCTCTTCATAGATTCGCGCTCTGATCTCCTTGGCGGTCTCCCATGCGGTTGGGATGTCCTTGAGATTGTCGGTGACGTCCAGATAAGCCTCATCGAGAGAAAGTGGTTCGACCAACGGAGTGTAGTCCCTGAAGATCGATTGAACCTGTTTGGACACTTCGCGGTAGACGTCGAACCTTGGGGCGACAAACACGAGTTCGGCGCACTTCCGAGCAGCGACGATTGACGGCATCGCCGAGCGAACCCCGAAAGCTCGCGCCTCATAGCTCGCTGCGGCAACGACGCCGCGTTTCGCCGGATGGCCGACAGCCACTGGCTTACCCTTGAGGGTCGCGTCATCACGCTGCTCAACTGACGCGTAGAAAGCGTCCATGTCGACGTGAATGATCTTGCGAATCCGCGCTTCTTTCATCTGGCGCCCGATCGCGTAAGTAGACACCCTCAATCGAATCGCTCACGACGAACTACGATGATACGGACCTCGATCGCTCGAGGGAGGAGTAAACGCCATGCCGAAAAAGAAGACGCCAGTTCGCAGTCCTTGGACTAAGGACGACATCCGGCAACTCAAAGCTTATTCGAAAGCGAGAACGCCTGTGGTGGAAGTCGCGAAAGCGATGAAGCGAACTGAGGCGGCGGTCCGGCAAAAGGCGAAGACGATCGAAATTGGTCTCGGTCATCGCCGTTGAGGACTGTCACCACGGCGGCTCTCCTAAAAGAGGCGGGCCTTTAAGCGCGTCTGTCTATCCAGGCGGCCGTTGATCTCCGGCTTCCGGCCATCGAGGGCCTTGGGGACAGAGGCTTGACTCTCACGACTGGATCAGAACAAATAGAGAACATGCTTCATTCGACCCGAGAGGTCAACCCTACCCGTGTGGCCGCCGTCCGCCCTCGAGTCTCTGCGCGCCCAGGTTCGGCAGATCGAGGGCCAGCACCGGCGCGTCTCGACGGCGTTAGCTTTCGGAGTCCCGGCGGTGGACTCTCGGCTTCCCGGCGGGGCGCTGCCGCTCGGCGCGTTGCATGAGATCGCTGGCGGCGGCAACGGTGCGATAGACGGCGCGGCCGCCGCGCTTTTTGCCGCAGGGATCGCTGCTCGCACGAGCGGCAAGGTGCTCTGGTGTCTCACGCGACTGGACTTATTTGCGCCGGCGCTCGCGCAAGCTGGGCTGAACTCCGACCGCGTCATCTATCTCGAAGGCGGCGACGAGAAGACCATCCTCGCCTGCTTTGAAGAAGGCCTGCGGCACGGGGGCTTGGGCGCCGTGGTGGGGGAGGTCGCGCGTTTGCCCATGACCGCCTCGCGGCGACTCCAACTCGCTGCCGAAGGATCAGGGACGATCGGCATCGCGCTTCGCCGTTGGAGGCGGCAGACCGAGGCATCGGATTTCGGGCAGCCGACAGCCGCGACCACGCGCTGGCGAGTCTCGGCGCTACCCTCGACGCCGCTCCCCGTGCCGGGTGTCGGCCGCGCGCGTTGGCTGGTGGAACTGATCCGCTGCCGCGCCGGCGAGAGCGCAGATTTCGAATTGGAGGCGTGCGATGCCACGGGTCATCTCCGTCTTCCTGCCGACCTTGTCCACCGATCGGGTCAGGCGGAAGGCGGGCGATACAGCGCCTCCGCCTGAGACACCGCTGATCCTGGTGGGCCGGGAGGGAAGGCGAAGGGTGGTGCTGGCGGCGGACGCGGCAGCCCATGCCTCGGGCCTCCGCGTCGGCATGCCCGCAAGCAAGGCTCAGGCGCTGGTGGGGGGCCTGGTGATCCAGGACGCCAACCCGACAGCAGACGCCGAGGCGTTGGAGCGGCTGGCGTTCTGGATGCTGCAGCGCTTCGCGCCAATTGTCGCTGCCGATCCACCGGACGGGATCGTCATCGACTCCACCGGCGCTGATCATCTGCACGGCGGAGAGGCCGCGACGCTCGCGATCCTGGTCGAGAAGCTGGCCAGCGTTGGCCTGCGCGCCCGCGCGACAATTGCCGACACCTGGGGCGCGGCCCATGCCCTTGCCCGCTTCGACCCACGGCCGGCCTTCGTCTCAGAGCCGGGGAACGCTGCGCAAGACGTCGCGCCATTGTCGATCGCCGCTCTGCGGCTGGCGTCCGATATGGTTCGCGATCTTCATGTCCTTGGTTTTGACCGCGTGGGTGATGTGTTGGCGCAACCACGTGCGCCGCTGGCGCTGCGCTTCAGCCCTGAACTCGGCCGGCGTCTTGATCAGGCGATCGGTTGCCTCGCCGAGCCCATCGAGCCGATCCGTCCCGAAGCCCTGATCGAGGTCCGCCGCGCCTTCGCTGAGCCCATCGGGGTGGCTCAGACCGTGGCCCGCGGTATCGGCGAGCTCGCCATACAGCTTTGCGATACTCTGGAGCGTAGGGGCCTAGGCGCCCGGCGGCTCGATTTGATCTGCCAGCGCGTTGACAGCCGAGCACAGGCCGTTCGCGTCGAGACCGGCCTGCCGCTGTGCGACGTCAAGCGGATGACTCGGCTGCTCTGCGATAAGATCGAGACCATTGACCCTGGCTTCGGCATCGAAGTCATCACGCTCGCAGCGACCGTGACTGAGCCACTGCTGCCGAAGCAGGCGTCATCCGGCCTCATCGACCCGCCGGAGCCCGACGTCTCCGGGCTGATCGACCTTCTCGCCAACCGCGTCGGAGAGAGGAACCTCTACCGCGCGGCTCCGGTGGCAAGCGATGTGCCGGAACGCACGGTGCGCCACATCCCTGCGCTCTCGCCCGATACTGGCGCCGAATGGCCCGGGCGCTGGCCGCGGCCGTCGCGACTGCTCCCCCATCCAGAAGCGATCGACACCGTGGCGCTGCTGCCGGACCACCCTCCGGCTTCCTTCACCTGGCGCGGCGTGCGCCGTCGAGTAAAGCGCGCCGACGGCCCCGAGCGTGTATTCGGCGAATGGTGGAAGCGCGATCCAGAGCTAGCGGCAGTGCGAGATTATTTCCGCCTCGAGGATGAGGCCGGCGAACGCTACTGGGTCTACCGCGCCGGGGATGGCGAGGATCCCCTGACTGGCTCGCAACGCTGGTTCCTGCACGGAATCTTCGGATGAAGGGCCCGCCCTACGCCGAGTTGCAGGTGACCTCGCATTTCAGCTTCCTTAGGGGCGCTTCCTCATGCGAGGAGCTGTTCGCTGCCGCTGCTATCTTGGGCGTCGGAGCCCTCGCAATAGTCGATCGCAACTCATTGGCGGGCGTCGTGCGAGCCCACGAAGCCGCCAAAGCCACGGGCGTGCGGTTGGTGGTTGGCTGCCGGCTTGATCTCAGCGGCGGCGAGTCGGTTTTGGTCTATCCGGCCGATCGCCCGGCTTATTCGCGCCTCTGCCGACTTCTGTCACTCGGGAAGAAGCGCGCCGGCAAGGCTAAGTGCGATCTCGCTTGGGCTGATCTGGTCGCCTATGGCGAAGGCCTGATCGCGGTGCTCGTGCCGGACGAGGCCGACCAGGACTGCGCGCTGCGCCTGCGGCGCCTGCGCGAGGCCTTCGGCGACCGCGGTTACATGGCGCTCTCCCTGCGCCGGCGGCCGAATGACCAGCTCCGGCTGTTCGAGTTGTCCAACCTCGCCACATCCATGCGCGTGCCGACGGTCGTCACGAACGACGTGCTCTTCCATGAGCCACGCCGACGCATCCTTCAGGATGTCGTGACCTGCATCCGCCACAACGTCACCATCGACGAGCTGGGTGATCGCCGCGAGCGGCATGCGGACCGCTATGTCAAATCACCCGAGGAGATGCACCGGCTGTTCGCGCGCTATCCCGGGGCGCTGGCGCGAACGGTCGAAATCGTGGAGCGTTGCCGCTTCTCACTCGATGAACTGGCGTACCAATATCCCGAGGAGCGCGCCGACCCCTCGCTCACCCCGCAACAGACGCTAGAGAAGCTGACCTGGGAGGGCGCGGCCTGGCGGTATCCCGAGGGCCTGCCAGACGACGTGCTCAAAACCCTTCGCCACGAACTCGATCTCATCGAGAAGCTGCGCTACGCCCCGTACTTCCTGACCGTCCATTCGATCGTGCGCTTTGCGCGATCGAAGGACATTCTTTGCCAAGGCCGCGGCAGCGCCGCGAATAGCGCTGTCTGCTACGTCCTGGGCATCACCTCGATCGATCCGGCACGAAATGACCTCTTGTTCGAGCGCTTCGTATCGGAGGAGCGCCACGAGCCGCCGGACATCGACGTCGATTTTGAACATGAACGACGAGAGATCGTCATGCAGTGGATCTTCGACCAGTACGGCCGCGATCACGCCGCCCTCTGCTCGACCGTCATTCGCTATCGCACCAAGGGCGCGATCCGCGACGTCGGCAAGGCGTTGGGCCTCACCGAAGACCTCATCAAGATGCTGTCTTCGCAGGTCTGGGGATGGTCGGAGGAGGGCGTCGAGGACAAGCATGTCGAGGCGCTGAACCTCAACCTTTCTGACCGACGCCTACGTCTGGCGCTCGATCTCGCCCGCCAGCTCATGGGGGCGCCGCGCCATCTCAGCCAACACCCTGGCGGCTTCGTCCTCACCCACGACCGGCTCGACGACCTCGTGCCCATCGAGCCCGCCGCCATGATCGATCGGCAGGTGATCGAATGGGACAAGGACGACATCGATGCACTCAAGTTCATGAAGGTCGACGTCCTTGCCTTGGGAATGTTGACCTGCATGAAGAAGGCTTTCGACTTCCTGGCCGAACATAAGGGCGCCAACCTCGATTTGGCGACGATCCCGGCAGAAGACCCGCGCACCTACGCAATGATCCGCAAAGCGGACACGCTCGGCGCCTTCCAAATCGAGAGCCGAGCGCAGATGTCGATGCTGCCGCGCATTAAGCCCCGAACCTTTTACGACCTGGTGGTCGAGGTCGCGATCGTGCGGCCGGGCCCCATCCAGGGCGACATGGTGCATCCCTATCTGCGCCGGCGCGAAGGTCTTGAGCCCGTCATCTACCCGAAGCCCGAGCTGGAGCAGGTTCTTGGCAAGACGCTTGGCGTGCCGCTGTTTCAAGAGCAAGCCATGCGCGTGGCCATTGTCTGCGCCGGTTTCACACCAGGCGAGGCCGACCAGCTCCGGAAGAGCATGGCGACTTTTAAGTTCACCGGCGGCGTCTCCGCGTTCCGCGACAAGCTCATCGTCGGCATGGTCGCCAATGGTTACGAGCAGGACTTCGCAATACAGACCTTCAAGCAGCTCGAAGGCTTCGGCAGCTATGGATTTCCTGAATCTCACGCGGCTTCCTTCGCGCTCATCGCTTATGCGTCATCCTGGGTGAAGTGTTGGCATCCCGACGTCTTCTGCGCGGCGCTCCTCAATTCCCAGCCGATGGGATTTTATGCGCCCGCGCAGATCGTCCGCGACGCCCAGGCCCATGGCGTCCAAATTCGCCCGATTTGCATCAACGCGTCGAGATGGGACTGTACGCTAGAGCCGACAAATGATGAGGGTTTCTTTGCTGTGAGGCTTGGCATGCGGATGGTGAAAGGTCTCCCCAATGCCCATGCTGCAACCATCGTCGTCGCCAGGGCGGAGCGGCCATTTCTCTCCATTGATGATCTCTGGCGGCGCGCCGGGGCGCCGTCTGCGTCACTTGTGCAGCTTGCCGAGGCCGATGCTTTCCGACCTGCACTGGGTCTCGTCCGGCGAGAAGTGCTTTGGGCGATCAAGGCGCTTCGCGACGAACCCCTCCCTCTCTTCGCAGCGGCCGCGGCTCGCGAGGACGAGCCCGCGGCTGAGATTGAAGAACCCATAATCGCACTCCGCCCGATGACCGCGGGCAGTGAGGTGGTGGAGGACTACGGCCATGTGGGTCTGACGCTCCGCCAGCACCCTGTTACGTTCCTGCGTGACGATCTTACCGCGCGGCGCATTGTCACCTGCACCCAAGCCATGGACGCGCGCGACGGGCGGTGGCTTGAGGCAGCCGGCCTCGTGCTTGTCCGGCAACGGCCCGGTAGCGCCAAAGGCGTGATGTTCATCACCTTGGAGGACGAGACCGGCATCGCCAACTTGGTGATCTGGCCGCAGGTGTTCGAGAAATTCCGCCGCGTCGTGATGAGCGCCAGCATGATCGCTGTGCGCGGACGCATTCAGCGGGAGGGCGAGGTGGTCCACCTCGTCGCGCATCGGCTCGTTGATCTTTCCACCGAGCTGGCGACCGTCGGCAGCCGCGACGCGGCGTTCCCGCTGTCGCATGGACGCGGCGACCAAGTCACTCACGCCGGCGGCGGCCCCGATCCGCGCGACCTCCCGCCGAAAGGCTTGCGCACACGTGAGATTTATATTCCCGACTTGCACATCGACGTCCTTAAAGCGAAGAGCCGGAATTTCCATTGAAGGAAGTGCTGCGATCGCTCCCGTCTGCCCAATGAAGATCGCCAGTTTCAATATCAACAACATCAATCATCGCTTGACGAACTTGGCTTGACTTCGCCAAGCCGAATCCGACGTCATTTGCCTTCAGGCAACTTAAAGCCGCCGACAGCGAGTTCACAGCGGAGTCGATCCGACGGGGCCGGTTATTATGCGGTATGACGCGACGAGAGGAGCTGGAATGGCGTGGCGATTCTGGCGCGGTAGGGCCCCGGGATCACTCGTCTGGACTTGCCAGACTACGACGGCGACTGGCAGTGCCGCGCCACTGCGGTCAAGGTCCGGTAACTGGCGAGCCAGCAACCGCGAAACTTTGCTCGGAGTTTGTTCACTGTCGCTTCTGCTTGTAGAGGGCGACTGCGCCCACGATGATCAGACCTTGTAATAATTCTTGATACCAAGAGCTGACGTTGAGGAGGACCAGGACGTTGTTGGTCAGGCCCATGAGCAGCACGCCGCCAAGGGTGCCGACGAGGCCGCCCTGGCCGCCAAACAGGCTTGTCCCCCCGAGGATCACGGCGGTGATCGCCTGCAGTTCCGCGCCTTCGCCGACGACGGGGTCGCCGACCCCGGAGCGGGCGAGATAGAGGAGGCCGGTCAGCGCGGCCAGAGTGCTGCACAGCATGTAGACGCCGATCTTAACCGGATCGACCCGGATGCCGGACAGCCGCGCCACCTGCTCATTGCCGCCGACGGCGTAAAGGTAGCGGCCAAACGCCGTCCGGCGCAGCACGAAGATCCCGGCGCCAATCAAAAGCGCCAGAAAAATCACCAAGAGCGGGACCGGTCCCAACTTCAGGTCGTACAGGCGCAGGAAACCGGGGGCGGCCCTGCCGACCGGCTTCGTCGTGACCGTGTAGCTGACGCCGCGCAGAATGCTGTAGGCGCCGAGCGTGACGATGAACGGCGCGATGCGCGCTTTTGTGATCAAGAGGCCATTGATCAGGCCAACCACCGCGCCCATCGCCAGCGTGGCGGCGATGGCGACGGCGATGTTTTCCGGCTTGCCGTCCATGAGGATGGCCGACATCAACACCGCGAGCTTGATGACCGAGCCCGCCGAGAGGTCGATGCCCCCGCTGATAATGACCAAGGTCTCGCCAATCGCCACCGTGCCGAGGAAGGCCGCGGTCCGCAGCACGTTGAAGATGTTTCGTTCGGTCAGGAAGTTTGGCGACAACAGCGACGCGTAAACGCCGAGGGCCAGAATGAGGCCATAGACGATCAGCGTCGAGGCGTGACGCCGCAGACCGTGAGGAACGCGCAGATAACCGCGCTTGGACGGGGATGATGCAACCGCGCTCACGCTGGCTCTGTCTCCGCAGCAGCGCCAGTCGTCGCAAGCTCGATGATCCGCTCCTCGCTTGCCTGCTCACGAGACAGCTCGCCGACAATCCGCCCCTCGTGCATGACGAGGATCCGGTCGCTCATGCCGAGGATTTCGACGAGATCGGACGAAATCATCAGGATGGCGACGCCACGCTCGGCAAGCTCTCGCATGATCTGATAAATCTCGAATTTGGCTCCGACATCGACGCCGCGTGTCGGCTCGTCGAAAATAATCGCCGACGGCGACGTTTGCAGCCATTTCGCAAGAACGACTTTCTGCTGATTGCCGCCGCTGAGGTGCTGGGCCTCGAGCTCCGGCGAGGCCATGCTGATCGACAATTCGCGCTGCGCTTGCGCGATGGTCTCGGTTTCCGCCCCGCGCTGAATCACCCCGAAGCGCGTGAGTTTATCCAGGCTCGAGAGCGTAATGTTGCTGCGTATCGACTGCTCGAGGAAGAGCCCCTGGGTTTTGCGGTCTTCCGGCACGAGCGCCAGTCCGGCCTCGACCGCGTCTCTCGGACTGCTCGGCGGAACCGCCTTGTCCCTGAGAAGGATCTTTCCGGTGCGGCGCGGGTCGGCGCCGAACAGCGCGCGGGCCACTTCGGTGCGACCCGCCCCAACCATTCCGGCGAGGCCGAGAATTTCTCCCTCATAAAGCGTCAGGCTCGCAGGGTAGGGGAGCCGTTCGGTCGTAACGTCCGTCGCGGTGAGGACCGCCGCGCCGCGTGACCGTGTGGCGTGCGGAAAGATTTCCTCGAGCGGCCGGCCAACCATCATCTGAATGAGCCGGGCGCGGCTGACTTCGCTGATCGGCTGCACGCTGACGACCCGCCCGTCCTTCAAGACAGTGACGTCATCGGCGATCTCGAAGATCTCGTTCAGTCGGTGCGAGATGTAAACGATTGTCACCCCGCGTCGGACCAGCGCGCGTATGGTGGCGAACAGGCTCTCGAGTTCGTGGCCGGCCAAAATCGCCGAAGGCTCGTCCATCACGATCAGGTCGGCGTTCTGCGACAAGGCCTTGGCGATCTCGACCATCTGCTGGCTCGCGACCGTCAGATCGCCGATATAAGCGGACGGCGATAGCCGAACGCCGAGCTGATGAAGCAGCTCGGCGCTTTCCCTCGCCATCCGGCGCGCGTCGATGATTCCGAACCGGTTGCGCGGCTCGCGGCCGAGGAAAATATTCTCGGCGACGGTCATGAACTGAATGAGATTCAATTCCTGATAGATGATGCTAATGCCGGTCGCGATCGCCTCGCGTGCGCTGAAACCGGCGTGGCGCTGTGCCTTGAAAACGATTTCGCCGCTATCAGCCTGATAGGCGCCAGCGAGGATCTTGATCAGCGTCGACTTGCCGGCTCCATTCTCGCCAAGCAGGGCGTGAACTTTCCCTTTGCGGCACGAAAACGAGACGTCGCGCAGGGCCTGCACGCCGCCGAACGCCTTCGAGATGTTCCGCATTTCGAGGATAGGTGGGTCGGTCACGGTCTGCTTGCCTTTTCTCCGCTCGCAGGGATGACCGTGCAGGCCAGAAACAGAAGTCTTCAACGGCGCGCGGGGCGCGCGGCCTACGCCGCATCCCCGCGCGGTCTCAAATCGTCACTTGGTCATGTATTTGAGCTCGACCATCTTCGAGTCCGGCAGGAAGATCGGAGGGAACACGTCGTCGCTCCACTTCGGATTGAAGAAGGTGTCGATGTTGGACGTGCGCACGTCCTGCGTCTTCTCCATCACGCTGCGGAAATCGATGAAGCGGGGCACCGACTCGCCATTGAGAATTTTGAGCGCCGTGTCGATGCACAGGATGACCATTGCGTTCGGGTACTGCCCGGCGGAGAAGTTGATGTTTCCGTCCTTGACCTGGCGGAGAAGACCGTTGCTGTAGTCGGCGCTTGCGAGCGGTGGAACCGGGAGCTTGGCTTCCTGGAAGGCTTCGACAATGCCCTGCGACATCTGGCCGCCGTCGGACCATATGCCCTGAATGCTCTTGCCGTATTTGGCGATCCATTGCTCGGCGATCTTTTTGGCTTCGCTTGTGGACCACTGGCCGTACTGCTCGTCCAGAATCTTGATGCCCGGTTTGCTCTTCCACACGGCGGCCGCGCCCGACTTGGCGATTTCGGCCGTGTCGACGCCGGGAATGCCGTCCATGACGAGAATGGTTCCGGAGCCGTTGAGCTGGTCGGAAAGCCAGTTCGCAGCGCGGGCGCCGAGATCGTAAAGGTTGGTGCCGATTTCGGTGACGTAGCTGTCGCCATCGACGCCACTCGCGCACAGCACGACTGGAACGCCCTGCGTAGCGGCGCGATCGACGGAGGCGGCGAGCGCCGCACGACCCATTGGCACCAAGATCAGCGCGTCGGGGTTCTGGCTCAACAGGTCTTCGACTTCCGGCACCTGCTTATCGGCGTTGCCGTCAGCGCTGGCGTAAAGCAGCTCGGAGACTTTGTCTTTGCCGAGCTGGTCGACATGGTAGCGCGCCTCTTGATCGAACAGCGCGGCCCAAGAGTTGGTCGGCCCTTGTGCGGCGAGCGCGATCTTGTACGGGCCGCTTTTCTTGAACTTAGAGGTGTCCGCCATCGTCCCCTCGCGGGTGATGACGCTCTTGAGGTAGGGGCTCGCGTCCAGTTCAGCCTGAGTGTATTTCTGCAACGCTGGCGTCGAATCCTCGGCGCGCGCGAGGCCGCCGCCTAGGATCATCAGCAGGGCGGATAAAGCGGCTGTCGTTTTCATCGGGTTGCTCCTCCTAAGGTGGACACTGAAAAAGCGATGTTAGCCGGTCGGCAAAGATCATGACCGGCGTTCGGCGAGACTGTACAACGCGACCGATCCGATGACGACCAGTCCCTTGACGATCAACTGTGTCTGCACATCCATGCCGATGGCCAGCAGCAGACTGCTCAGAAACTGCACGAGAAGCACGCCGGCCATCGCCGCGACGAGGTTGCCGCGTCCCCCGGAAAAAGCGACCCCGCCGACGACCGCCGCGGCGATCGAGTCGAGGTCAAAGCCGCGGCCGAGATAGCGATCGACATAGCCGACATAGCCACTCAGGATGATGCCCGAGCCGACGACAAGCAAACTGCACGTAACGTAGACGCCCACCACGTAACGGTCGACCGCGATGCCCGACAGCCGAGCCGCCTCGCGGTTGCTGCCGATGGCGTAGATCCGGCGACCAAATGGTGTTGCGTACAAGACGAAAGCCAAGAGCATGGTGAAAGCGACCCAGATGACGAACGAGACTGGCAGCGGTCCGAGCGATTGATTGAGCACTTTCAGACCATTCGGCACCTGGCCGCTGGGGATGCCCTGGGTGTAGGCGCTTTGCGCGCCGCGGATCAGCACCAGCATGCCGAGCGTCGCTACAAACGGCGGGACGTTGCGTTTTGTGATCAGGAGCCCGTTGCCGAGGCCGATCAACGCGCCGAACGCAAGCGAGATGAGGAGGCCGGGTAAGATCCGGCTGTCCTGGCCGGCTCCGATTTGAGCGATCACGACGGACGTCAGCACAAGCAGGCCGGTGACCGACAGATCAAGACCTGCGACGAGCATGACCAGTGTCTGGCCGAGGGCGACCATGCCAAGCTGCGAGGCCGAGCGCAGAATGAGAAAGAGCGATTCCGGGCGGTACACTTCCGGCCGAACGGCCAGCGCGATCAGAAGCAAAACCGCGAGCGAGCAATATACGCCGTAGCGCCGGATGGTCGATCGCGGCGACCAGGAAAGCAGGCGGGCAGGCAGAGAGTTTTGGCCGACGCTGCTCACAAAATATTCACGGCCGAATCTAGGGGTGAGAGATCGCTCGTTCTGCTCGCGGTCGCTTCAGCAACTGAGCTTGCGGTCGCAAATTTCATGCCTCGGTCGCCTGTGAGCCATCGCTGGCTCGGCCGGTCAACGATTATTTCTCCGTATATTTCTTCGCCCACTCAACGCCGTCCCAGGTGAGCATCTTGGTCGGGACGATCTTGACCAGGTAGCGTGGCCGATCGTAGGTCGGCACCAGATATTCCGGCCCGCGCTCACCAAGGAAACGCACCGCCATGCGGTTCGCGACGTCGAGGCACTGACCCTGCATTGGCGCCGGACCGAAGACGATCTCAGCCTTCCCCTGCGCGGTGATGCGTTTGTAGGTCCCGTTATCCTCCGCGCACGAAATTCCGACGCTCGGATTCTTCTTGATATGCGCGATCCAGGCTGCCCGCTCGCGCGGGACGATCCAAAAGGCGTCGCCGTCCCACTCCTGCCAGACCGGGGTAACATATGGCACGCCGTTCTCATCAATGGTGGCGATGCGCGCGACCACCGGTGCGGCCAGAAATTCTATGACCTCGGCCGGCGTGAGCTTGCGATTCTTTCCCATCCATTCGGGGTGCTGCTGGTCCGTCATCTCCACCTCCGTCGCAATGCCGGTATCGATTGACGAGGCGATAATCGTACCTCGCGACGAAGTTACCGACTCTCTCGCATTCTTCAGAGAACCGAATTCAGCAGACCGTGAGAAACTTTCACTTGGCGGCCGACTTCCATGATTTCTGGAGCCCGAGCTTCGTCCGCCATCAGGTCGAAAGGCGAACCGGTTTTGTCTCGGACGGGCAGCAAAAAAGCCCATACACGGGACGTCGTAGTTTCCGTCTCGATCAAAATGAACTCCAGGCTCTTGACACGAGTCTACAAATTTTCAATTGTCCAGTCAACCGCATGACTGGGTGAACGTGACAGAAGCTGCGCTTCAATCTCGCCTCGACCGGCCGCTCTACCTCCAGCTGCTTGATCGGCTTCGAGAGGATCTTTCGAGGCGTCAGCCCGGCGCCCTCATCGACAGTGAACCGCAACTCGCTCGTCGGTTCGGCGTCAGCAGGTTTACTGTCACTCGGGCAATCGAGATTCTGGTCCGCGACGGCCTACTCACGAGGCGGCAGGGGCTTGGAACTTTCGTAGCCCCGCCACGGCTTCGACGCGCGCCGACTTATCTTCGTAGTTTTACAGAAGCCATGGCCGCCGAGGGCCGCACCGCGACTCATCGGTTGCTGGATTTCGTGCTTATCAACAGTGCTGACGGGCACAACTTTCCTTATGCTGACGGAACACTTCTCCTTCGGCTGGAACGACTTCGGCTCGTCGACGGCGCCCCGCTGGCCGTCCACTGTTCTGTGTTGGATGCGAACATTGCCCAAGCGGCGGGGCTAACAAAGGCTGTTGCCGCCGATCCGCATTTTTCACTCTACCGACTTTTTCGAGACGGGGGAGTTGTCATCGAACGGGGCGTCGAGACGCTCCAAGCTCGCCTCGCGACGCGCAGGGAAGCTCAACTCCTCGAGCTTGATAGAGCTAGGGTGGTGATGACGGCGCATCGCGAGACTTACGCCAAAGATGGCTCTCTGATCGATGTAGACGACGCCGTCCATGACGCCAGCCGATACGCCTATGAAACCGAGATCCGACGGGGTGAGGAGTTGGCCCCGACCTTTTCAGAGCAACCGGAGACAGCCCATGCGTCGCATTCGAATCATAAGCGCTCTTTCGGCCCTCGCATTGGCAAGCGGGACAATCCCGTCGACCGCCGCTGAAAAGCCAGTCGCCCTCATCATTGCTCAAGGCGGACTCGGCGATCAGTCTTATAACGACCTCGCCTATTCGGGTTTCAAAAAGGCGCTGGCGGAAAATAAGCTCGAAGGCAAAGCGGTCGAATCGAAAGACGTCGTCGCACAAGCCGCAGACATTTTGCGCCGCGCCTCCGACGCGGGCTTTGGCCTTGTCGTCGATCTTGAATATTCACACGGCGACGCGCTCGCTGCTGTCGCGAAAGACTACGCGGACGCCGACTATGTCATTCTCAATCAGGTGAAGCCGGGCGCCAATGTCGCCTCGGTGCTGTTTCAGGAGCAGGAGGGCTCCTACCTTGCCGGCGCTCTCGCCACCCTCGTGGCGAAGGATACGTCGATCAAGGGTATGAGCGGCAAGCCCGTAATCGGTGTGATCGGCGGCACCAAGTCGGTCGGCATCGACAAGTTCATCGTCGGATATATTGAAGGCGCTCGCGCGATCGATCCCAACGTCGAGGTCAAGGTCGCCTACTCCAACAACTTCGGTGATCCGGCGATCGGGCTTCAGATGGCTAAGGCCATGTTCGATGGCGGCGCAAACGTCGTCTACCAGGTCGCCGGCGGAACCGGGCTCGGCGTCATTCAGGCCGCGAAGGAAGCGGGCAAGTTCGCCGTCGGTGTCGATACGGATCAAGATGGCGTCGCGCCAGGAGCGGTCCTGACGAGCATGATCAAACGCACCGATGTCGCGGTAGAGACGGTGATGAAAGACTATGCCGAGCATAAGTTTCCCGGCGGCAAGACGGTCGTGCTGGGTCTCGCGCAGGATGGCGTTGGTCTCTCCCCGATGAAATACACGAAAGACAAAATTCCAGCTGCGACCCTCGCTAAGGTCGATGAGCTGAAAAAGAAGATCCTTTCCGGCGACATCAAGGTCTGGAACGCTGTCGACCAGGGCTATCCGGACTTCTTCAAATAGGACGCGAATTGTCAGCGTGACGGGGCTCCAGCCAGTTCAGATCCGCATCGGCGCGCGTAACCTGACCCGCAGGTATGGGTCGATCATTGCCAACGATGCGGTCGAACTCGCTGTGGCGCCGGGCACCATTCATTCCATTGTTGGCGGCAATGGCGCGGGCAAGTCGACGCTGATGCGGATTTTGCAGGGCGTCGATTGGCCTGACGAAGGGACCGTTGTCCTTGACAATCAACCGGTGCGGCTCGCCAGCCCTGCGGAAGCCTTTGCTCGTGGTGTCGGCATGGTCCACCAGGAATTTATGCTCGCGGCGCCACTGACGCTGCTCGAAAACCTAATCCTGGGCCGCGAGCCGGTCGGTGCGAACGGCCTCATCGACTGGCGCAAGGCGAAAGCGGAGGCGACTCGCCTTGCGGGGCTGGCAGGGGTTGAGATCGACTGGAATATGAAGGCGAGCGCCGCGCCTATCCATGTGCGGCAGATTCTCGAAATTCTGCGCCTCCTCTATCGCGGCGCGGATGTCCTGATCCTGGATGAGCCGACGGCTGTTCTCGCGCCTTTGCAGATCGACGAACTCTTCAAGCTTATGGGGAAGCTGAAGGCGGAAGGGCGCACGATCCTTTTCATCAGCCACAAGCTTGAAGAAGTGTTGAAGTGCTCTGACGCCATTACCGTGATGCGTGCCGGCCGCGTCGTCGCAAATACGGCGGCGGAGACGACAAGCGTTGAAGCTCTGGCGCACGCCATGGTGGGCGACAACGTCCCTGCGCCGCTGATTGAAACGCGCAGCCTCGCGACAGGGGATCCTCTCTTCTCGATCCGCGGCGTCGTTGCTCGGGATCCCGTAGGATTCGAGCGGCTTGGGCCGTTGGACCTCGATATTCGCCCAGGCGAGATCGTCGGCGTCGCGGGCGTTGGAGGGAACGGACAGGACGAGCTGGTCGAATGCGCGGCAGGCATTCTGTCTCCAGTCGCCGGCGCCCTTCGTTTCGCCGGCGCCGACTTAACGAACGCGTCCCCCACGCGGTTCCGAAGAGCGGGGATCGGTTATGTCTCCGCCGACCGCCGTCACGAAGGTCTCTGTCTCGCCGCGGCGTTGACTGAGAATTTCATCGCCGGACGCGAGCATGATCGTGCTTTCTCTCATTTTGGCTTTCTGCGGGGAGCAAACATCCGCTCGGAGGCTGCGAGGGCGTTTGAGCGACTTGGCGTGCGCTACGGCGCGTTGAGAGATCCCGCCGGCAATCTCTCAGGCGGCAATCAGCAACGCCTGGCGATCTCCCGCGAACTTTCTCGCGCGCCGAAACTCCTCGTGGCCGCGCAACCCACGCGTGGAGTCGACATCGCGGGCTCTGCGTTTATCCATAACCTGATTGCCGCCTTTCGTGACGGCGGCGGCGCGGTGCTGCTTGTCTCTGAGTCGCTCGACGAAATCCTTGCGCTCTCGGACCGGATCGTCTGCCTCTTCAACGGGCAGATCATCGGAGCGCTAAGTCGCGCGGACGCGAGTGCCGAGACGGTTGGCCACATGATGCTGGGCCGGAAAGCGGCTGCATGACGCCAATCGCTCTGCCCAGATTCATCAATGTCGTCGATGCGGCGGCTCCATTCGCGCTCGCGCTCGCCATCGGCGCAGCTGTTCTTCTGACGGCAGGCTTCGAACCGCTTGGTGTGTATCGCCTGATGATCCAGGAGGCTTTTGGCGGCCAGCGGCAAATCGCCGCCACCCTGACCGCGGCGACGCCACTCCTGCTCACAGGTCTCGCCGCGGCGATCGCTTTCCGCGCCGGAATTTTTAACGTTGGCGCTGAGGGCTGTTTTTATCTCGGCGGCATGATTGCGGCAGTTGTCGGATTCGCCGCGCCGACGTGGCCATCATTCGTCATGATCCTGGCGGCGTTGGCGATGGCGGCCTTGGTGGGCGGCCTTTGGCTGGTTGTCCCAGGCCTCTTACGCGCCCGCTTAGGCGTGGACGAAGTCGTCACCACGCTCATGCTCAATTTTATTGCGATCGCGCTGACGAGCTGGCTCGTCAACGGGCCGCTGCTGGCGCGCGGCTCCGCCAACTCGGCGACGCCTTTGATCGCCGCGAACGCCGAGCTGCCGCGTTTGCTTCCGCCGACCACACTGCACCTCGGGTTCCTTATCAGTCTTGCCCTCGTCATGCTGTACGGGATCTGGTGCCGCTTTTCAGTAGGCGGCTTGCGATCCCGCCTCGTGGGCCTCAATCCACGTTTCAGCCGGGCGGTCGGCATTGAACCTGCGCCAATCTTCCTCGCGACCATGATCGCCTCTGGAGCGATCGGAGGCCTCGCGGGGGGCATCCATGCGCTTGGGCTGGTCCATCGCTTCGTAGGCGGCTTTTCGCCAGGCTATGGCTTCACCGGCGTCGCCATCGCACTGCTTGCTCGCAATTCCGCAATTGGCGTCATCATCGCCGCCATCCTGTTTGGAGCCCTGTCCTCCGCGGGCGCCAACATTCAGCTGTTCAGCGACGTTCCAATCGAGATCGTGGAGATTCTGCAGGGCTCGGTGATGATCTTCGCCGTCGCAAATCTTGGGCTCATATGGAACCGCCGTAGGAGCGCGCCGTGATCGACGCCTTCCTCCATGCAGCGCTCATGATGACGACCCCGATCCTCCTTGCTGCGATCGGCGGTCTCGTCAACCGTCTCGGCGGCCTCGTCAATCTCGGCCTCGAATCGATGATGCTGGCCGGCGCGCTCGTAGCGGTGATTGTCTCGGCGAAGACAGGAAGTTCCGCTCTGGCGGCAATTGCCGCTCTGGGCATGGGGGCCATCGTCGGCCTCGCCATGTCCCTCGTCGTCACGCGTCTTTCCGCCAACGAGGTCATTGTCGGTCTTGGCTTTACCGTCGCCACGGCAGGGTTCGTGCGCTTCTTTCTGAAGAGCATCTACGGGGTCTCGGGAACCTACAATCCGCCGGGCGTCGCGATGCTTCCGCGCCTCGACATCCCTTTCCTCGATTCGGTTCCGGTGCTTGGCGCGATCGTTTCGGGTCAGGATGCGCTGACGTGGCTTGCCTGGGCGCTTGTCCCGACCACTGCGTTCGTTTTGCAGCAAACCCGTTGGGGTTTAAGGCTACGGGCGACAGGAGCGGCAGAGACGACGGTTCGCGCTGTTGGGCTTGCGCCGCTTTCGATCCGAGACGCGTCGACTGTGTTTGCCGGCGCGCTGGCAGGCCTCGCAGGCGCCCATCTCTCGATCGGCGTCGTCGGGCTTTTCAACGAAGGCATTACCGGAGGCCGCGGCTTCATCGCGCTTGCCGCCTTCTATTTCGGGCGGACATCGCCCTTTCGCACCGCGCTTGGCGCTCTGCTGTTCGGGGCGTTCGACGCTGCCCAGATCCGCCTCCAGGGTCACGGCGTGCCGGCCGAACTTGTCCAGACGCTGCCTTACGTCATTGTCATCATCGTGCTTACCGGCCTCGGGCTCGCCGAGAAGCGCAGCCAGCGCGCCAGGACCCTCTGATGTCTTCCTCAGAACCGAATGCTCAACCGAAGACGGCGCTTGTTCTCGTCGATGTCACCAATTCGTTTTTTCTCGCGGGTATGCCGAATTTCTATCCGGCCTCCGCCGAAGCGTTGGAGCCGCTGCGTGCACTTCTCGCTCGAGCGCGGAGCGGCGGCCGGATTGTCGTCCACGCGGTGGAGCAGCATTACCCGGGATACGATGACTACGAATGGCGCAAGCTGCCGCGCCATCATTTTATCGGCGACAAGGACGCCGCATTCTTTGAAGGATTCGAGCCGGAAGGCACACGCGAAATTGTCTGCGCGAAGCGCCGGTACAGCGCGTTTTTCGCCACCGACCTTGCGCTCTTCTTGCGTGAACAGGGCGTGGAGCGCGTAGTCATCGCCGGCGTGAAGACGAACGTATGCATTCGAGCGACCGTGCAGGACGCTTTCGCCAATGGCTTCGACGCCGTCGTTCCACGGGAGGCGACCAATTCCAACCGGCCGCACCTGGCGGAAGCCTCGCTTGAGGACATACAGCGCTATTTTGGCGAAGTCGTATCGCTCGACCGTGCGCTGGAGATGCTCGGATGAGCGCGGTTGTCACCGGTTACGCCAGCCTTGACTATACAGTGACGCTTGATCGGGCTCCGGAGCCTGATCGCACCGCCACGGTCCTCTCGCGAGCAAGCGAGTTTCCTCGCCTTGGCGGTTCGCCCGCCTACGTTGCGGCGGCGATGGTCGCTGCGGGCGCGCGTGACGCGGCGCCCGTGACTTGGGTCGGCGACGACGCTGAGGGCCAACGCTATTGCGCGGCGCTCGAAACACTCGGGGTGCGCAGCGATGGAGTCGCTATTCGGCCGGGACGAACTCCGGTCTGCGTGCTTGCGTATCAGCCCGATGGCGGCTGTCACTGCTTCTACCACCCAAGTCTGAGCGAGGCGCTCCTCCTGGATGAAGGACAACGCGAACTCGTGGCGGTCGCAGACATGGTTTGCGTGACGGTGGGGCCGGAAACGGCGACGCGCGAAGTCCTTGCCGCCGCTGCGCCGCACGCGATCCTCGTCTGGGCGGTCAAGGCAGACCCCAGAGCCGTGCCGCCCGATCTCGCCGCCGCGCTCGCCATGCGCGCGGATATCGTAGTGTCGAGCCGGCGTGAAGCCGGCTTCGTGCGAGACGCTTTCGCGAGAGCGGGTGCAAGGCGGAGCCCTCCGATTCGAATCGAAACGCGTGGCGGCGAAGGCGTCGCGATTTTGGGCGAGAGCTCGGAAATGCTCGTCTCGGTCGAGACTTTCGAGGCGGATGACACAACGGGAGCAGGCGACACATTTCTTGGGGGATTTCTTGCGGCCTGGCGAGCGGGCGGGGTCGAGCGCGCAGTCGAGAGCGGCGTAGCGGCGGCGGGCGCTCTCCTTTTGCGTCGGACAGAAAAGAACATGGGAGAGAAGAGTGTCGGCTAGCGCTTGGTACATAGGTTGCGCCAAGGAGGACGTTGGCGAGGCCGCGCTCCTGACTGGCGACCGCGCTCGGATCGATCGCATTGGAAAGCATCTCGAGAATTCGCGTATCCTGCCGGAGAACCGGGGCTTGCGCACGGTTACTGGCATGCGCGAGGGCATGAGAATTACCGCGACGGCCTTTGGCATGGGCGGACCTATCGGAGCGATAGTGCTGCACGAGCTTTTCGACCTCGGTGTGCGGACTTTCATCCGCGTCGGCACCGCCATGGCGATGCCGCCAGCAAAGCTCGGAGACATGCTGCTGGCAGACGCGGCCTATAGCAACGATGGGACGTCGCGTACCTACGCTCCGGTTGGCTATCCCGCTGTTGCAGACTTCGACCTCGGGGCTGCATTGCGCGAGGCGCTGAAACGGCGCTCATTGCCATGGCGCGCCGGCCTCTTTGGCACCTACGACGGGTTCTATACGGAGTCCTTCGCGCTGAGCTCCGGGGAGGCGACGATGATCGACAAGGTTCGAGACGGAACTCGTCGCCTCGGCCTCATCGCCACCGATATGGAAACCGCAACCCTGTTGACGGCAGGGCGTGTGCTCGGAGCCCGCATCGCAAGCCTCTGCCTCGGCACGGTCGACGGAATCACGCAAGCGAAGCTGGACGCGGAGACGCTCGCCAAGCGCGAAGCCGAGATGTTCGAAACCGCGCTTGACGCGCTGGTCGCAAGCCGCGTCTGACTTCGGGAGTTCTGCACGCAATGACTGACATCGCCGACCGCTATTTCGCCGGCGTCATCGATCGCCTTCAGGAGGTTCGCGCCACCGAAGGACCCGCAATCGATCGAGCTGCAGAGGTCTGCGCAGAGTCGATTGCGGCCGACAAGCTCGTTTTCAGCTTTGGCACAGGACACGGGTCGCTTCCGGCGCTGGAAATGTTTCCGCGCACCGGCACGATCGTCGGCTTTCGCCCGATCGTCGAGAGCACGATGATCTCGTTTCACCATGTGTGGGGCGACATGGGCGCGCGCCAATACCGATTCATCCATGCCGTCGAAGGCTACGGCAAGGCGATCCTCAGATCTCATCAGCTGGACCCGGCAGACACGATGGTGCTCTTTTCGCATTCCGGGGTAAACGCCGTCATTCTCGACATCGCCCTTACCGCCAAAGAAACCGGAATGAAGGTGATTGGGGTCACCTCCGTCCAGCATTCTTCCGCCAGCCCTTCTCGTCACTCCTCGGGCCAAAAGCTCTACGAAGTCGCCGATATCGTCATCGACACCCATGCGAGCCTCGCCGACGCCTCTATCCGCATAGAAGGGCTCCAGGCGCCGGTGGGTGCGAACTCGACCAGCATCACCATCGCGATCGCCCATGCCATTGTCTCACTCACGGCCGAGAAACTGGTGCAGCGCGGCTTGCAGCCGTTCGTGATGGTCAACCCCAACACAGCCGCCAAAGAAGCGGCGAATGTCGTGAACGATCGCAACTATGAAGAATTGTGGCGGCGACTGAAGGCTCGCTGAGAGGAGACCCGATGCAGGACCGCGAACTCTTCATTGAGGGCCGCTGGCGGGCGGCGCGCCAGGGTGGTCGCTCCACGATCGCCGACCCTGCGACGGGGGAGCCTGTTGGCTCGACCGCGATCGCGGACGCTCAAGATATCAACGACGCTGTCGCCGCCGCCAAACGCGCTCTGCCGCTTTGGGCGGGAACGCATGCCGACGAGCGCGCGCGCATTCTCCACCGAGCCGCCGACCTCATCGCTGAACGTCTTGACGTCATTGCGGACTTACTCACTCGCGAGCAAGGAAAACCGATCCCGGACGCGGTCAAGGAGATTCGCTTTGGCGTCGATGTTATCCGCTACTACGCCGAAGAAGGGCGAAGGATCGGCGGTTCCATCCGCGCTTCCGTGCGTTCTGACGTGCGCAGCCTCGTTGTCACATCACCCGTCGGCGTGGTTGGCGCGATCACGCCCTGGAACTACCCAGTCGACATCTATGCGTGGAAGGTCGGACCGGCGCTGGCCGCTGGCTGCACTCTGGTCGTCAAGCCGCCGCCGGAGACGCCGCTCGCGATCTCGCTTGTCGTGCAGTGTTTCGCCGACGCAGGTCTTCCCGATGGGGTGTTGAACGACCTTCCGGGGTCAGGTCCGGAGGCGGGCGCTGCATTGGCCGCGCATCCGGACGTGCGCATGATCACGGCGACCGCTTCGACCGCCGCTGGAAAATCGATTATGCGCGCGGCTTCCGACACGCTGAAGCGCCTGTCTCTCGAACTCGGCGGACAATGTCCTTTCGTCGTCCTAGGTGACGCCAACGTCGAAGAAGCAGCGGCGGCGGCGGCGCGTCGGTCCTTCTCCAACATGGGCCAGATTTGCATCGCGGTGAACCGCATCATTGTCGTGAAATCCGTTCATGACGCCTTCCTCGAGGCGCTCGCTGAAGAGACGCGTAAGATGAGACTGGGCCACGGCGTCGAAAGCGGCGTCGCCTATGGACCGGTCCTCAACGAAACTGTGCGGTCCCGAACTCGGCGGCATATCGATGACGCTCTCGTCCATGGCGGGAGGCTGATCGTTGGCGGCTCTCAACCAGCCGGCGCAGCTTTCGACCGCGGGTTTTTCTTCAATCCGACTGTTATCGACGGCGCGGACGACAGCGCACTCGTCATGACCGAAGAGTCTTACGGCCCGATTGCCGCCGTTCGAAAGGTTCGCGACGAGAGCGAAGCGCTTGCACTCTCGAACGCCCTGCCATTCGGTCTCGCCGCCTACGTTTATAGTCAGGACCTTGAGCGAGCGTGGGGGTTCGCGGAGAAGCTTGAAAGCGGCTCGGTTGGCGTCAACGTCAACGACACGAGCGAGCTCCAAGCGCCTTTTGGCGGTTGGAAGCTTTCGGGCATAGGCCGCGAACTCGGAGTCGAAGGCCTTATGGCGTTCCGTGAATCAAAGCACATCCGCATCCGTTTACGGGGTGGCCAATCCAGTTGAGCAATTGCTAGGCGGGAAGCGGCGCCAGCACAAACGGCGTCCCTTGGTTCACGTGGTTTGCAAGACATGTTTTGCGTTGGTGAACTGTCAGAGGTTCACCATGGTGAGACCGCGCTCGTCGTATCGTTTGCCCGTGATGGCATTCGCCTTCACCGCCGTCTCGATCGCCGCAAGATCATCTGAATCAAGGTTGAGCGAAGCGGCCCCTATGTTCTCTTCGAGCCGGGAGAGCTTACGCGTGCCCGGAATGGGTACGATCGAAGGTTTCTGAGCGAGAAGCCATGCGAGCGCGAGCTGGCCGGGCGTAGCGCCCTTGCCCTGGGCGATCGTCTTCAACGCCTCGATCAGATTGCTATTTTTCTCTAAAGCTTCGGCCCGGAAGCGAGGATTGCCGGCTCGGAAGTCGTCGGCTGCGAATTGCGTGTCGGCCGTGAAAGCACCGGCTAAGAAGCCTCGGCCAAGAGGACTATACGGCACGAAGCCGATACCCAGCTCTTCAAGTGTGGGCAGGATGTCGGTCTCCGGTTCGCGCGACCACAACGAATACTCGGTCTGGACCGCGGTCACGGGTTGGACGCCGTGAGCCCTGCGGATGGTTGCGGCGCTCGCCTCGGACAAGCCGAAATGCTTGACCTTTCCCGCTCTGATCAGTTCGCCGACCGCACCTGCGACATCCTCAATCGGAACCATCGGGTCGACCCGATGCTGATAGAAGAGGTCGATGTGGCTGGTGCGCAGTCGCTTGAGAGAGGCGTCAGCAATCTTCTTGATCTGCTCGGGGCGGCTATCTACGCCGATGGGCCAGGCGCCGCCGTTCAAGTCCAATTTGAATCCGAACTTGGTGGCGATCACGACTTGATCACGCAGAGGCTCAAGCGCCTCGCCGACCAATTCCTCGTTGGTGTGGGGACCATAGACCTCAGCAGTATCGAAGAAAGTTACGCCCAGCTCCACGGCGCCACGGAGGAGCTTTAATCATTTGGCCGCGGTCTCCGGCTTGGCCGTAAGCCCAACTCATGCCCATGCATCCGAGGCCAAGCGCCGAAACTTCGAGACGTGCCTGACCAAGAATGCGTTTTTTCACGTTTGATCTCCTTGAAAAGATTGCGTCGGCAGTGCGGGTGCGTTCCGCGCGACGACAGAGTTTCGGGGCGACGAAGGGCGTCTCACGGAGAAGCGCCACGGGTGAATGTCTACCGTCGAGCGCTTCACGCAGCACCGACACGACGTGCTTCATGTACGGCAGTTTGAAATGCGCCTCAAGCTCAGCAGGAGTGCGCCAATTCTCTAAGACCAGGCCCCGGGAGGTGCTACATACCGACGTCTTTTGAGACCTGCGTTATGGGCGCCGCTATCAGCCGGCTCTGCTTCTGCCCGCGCGCGAAGCAAGCGCCTTCGAGTCACCCCTCTCCGCGAGGCAATGTGCCATGAGCTCCGTTCTGGAGAGCCATCAGGGTAGGGCTCATCCTCCGCAGAAATGGACCCTAAGGCATCGGCGAGAGGCACGGCTTGAGGACCGTCTATTGACGGCGATCTTTGCTCAGTCGCTTGACAATCCGCAACATGAGAACAAAAATAGAACATGCAGGGCTGCGAATCAATTCATTCATTTCTCCGTCGCTGCGAGACAATCCTGGCATGCTGATGCCTGCGAGAACGGCGCCGTGATATCTCCAGTCCGACAAAGCTGCCTATCCATTGCCAACAAAGTCTACGCTGCCGCAAAAAAGAGACTGGAATGCCGGTACGGATGAAGCTGCCAGTCCTTCCGGTCTATTACTACCACGACCATTTCACCGAGATGCTGTTTTTCGTCAGCGATACCTACGGGCCTGTACTCACCCAGCGCCATCGCGCGTTCGTCGAGACATTCAAGACGCTCTCAAAGGATGCGCAGTGCCTGCTGATCCGGATGATCAACCGGCGCGGACGCATCTTCCGTCAACGCGCATTCCGTTATGCCAAGATCGCGGCCGCCCTGAGTGCGCTAGAAGAACTACGAAACTGTAACCTGGTGCGTGCTCTGGTCGAAGGCGATTACGCCGACTTCATTCTCTGCCACGCAAAAGAGGCCCTAATCAAAGGCGGGAAAGACGCAGGACTTATCGATATTCGGACCTCTTGGTCCAAAGCGAAGCTGATCAAATATTTTCTCGCAAACGTCACCTTCAAAACAGCACACGACCATTGTGGCGGGGGTGAGTTCATTGCGCTGGGCGATACAGAGCCTGTCGAGTTCATGCTGTACCTTTATTTCGGGAAGACGGAGGACGATCTCAAAAACTTCGCGTTGCGAGATCTCGGCCTCATCCGCACCAACAAGAACGCAAACCTGAGCGCGCGCTTCACCGACGAGGCCGAAGCGCGCGCCTGCTTCCATTACAGCCGTCTGCTTGATCGGCTTGAAACAAATTCCGAAGAAGTGCCCCGCAGCGCCGTAACTGCGATGCTCGGCGGGCCGCAATGCACAACGGACTACGCGAGCGACTTGCGCAACAAGGCCGCTCACAGAGTCGGTCTTTATTTCGAAAAGCAACACGAGAGCGCACTCGCAATCCAGCTCTATCGCGCCGGCTCCTCCGCCGAGTGCAATGAGCTCCTTTCGCGGCTTCTTTATGCCAGCGGCGATAAGATCGGCGCTGAAGATCTCCTCCGCCGGATGATCGACGATCCTGCAAGCGACGATGAGTTCATGTTCGCGAGCGACTTCTACGCACGCAAGTTTGGCGGTCAGCGCACCGGCATCTGCACGGCGCTTTTGCGCGCAGGGTCAACCATCACAGTTGACGACGCCTGGCGGGGCAATCCGGAAGCGGGCGTCGCCGCCGTGCTGCGGCGGCAAGGGCACACGGTCTACTACGCCGAGAACACGCTCTGGCATTGTTTGTTCGGTCTGCTGTTCTGGGACGAGCTCTTCGAAACCGGCCAACTCCACAGCGGCTTTGACTGGATGCCGCAATGCCTCAAAAATAAAACGTTTATGAGGGCTTTCGGTCAGCAGATTGAGAGTAAACTCGCAGCAGTGCAGAGCCGAACGGCGCTCCCGCCTATCCTGCGCAGCGTCGCCGCGCACTGGGCGAAGCCCAACGGGATATTTGCCTGGGATCATGTGGACATGGATGCGCTGCGCGCGCTTTTACATGCATGCCCGTGCGGGGTAGCTGCGATGCTTCGCCTCATGGGCGAAGACTACCAGGCGATGCGCGATGGCTTTCCTGATCTGATGAAGGAGAAGGGCGAGGCCGTCTCTTTCGTCGAGGTCAAAGCGGAAGGGGATGTTATCCGCCGTAACCAGCTAACGCGTTTGCGCCAGCTTAATAACGCAGGAATTAAAGCCGAAATTTCCCGCGTCGACTTCCGGTTCGATCCGGAGCAGGATTACGTTGTCGTCGATATCGAGACAACCGGCATCTGGTCGAACGGCGACCGTATTACGGAGATCGGCGCCGTAAAAGTCCGCAATCACGAAGTCGTTGGGGAATGGCATTCGCTCATCAACCCCCAACGCTCGATACCCGCCAACATCACCCGGTTGACGGGAATCAATTCTGACATGGTGCAGGGCGCGCCGGTGTTTGCGGAGGCAGCTGAGAGCTTCATGCAATTCATGAGCGGCGGGATATTTGTCGCGCATAGCGTCAATTTCGATTACGGATTCATCTCTTACGAATACGAGCGTCTCGAACGGCGCTTCCGCTTCCCGAAGCTTTGCACCTGCGCGGGAATGCGGCGACGTTTTCCCGGCCATAAATCCTACAGCCTTGGCAATCTTTGCGAGACATACAACATTGACTTAAAAGACCATCATCGCGCTCTCTGCGACGCGAGAGCAGCTGCGCAGCTTCTAAACCTTATCAATCAGCAACGTGATGGGCGGCCTGAAACGAGCGGCATTGCCGCGTAAGCACGGTCAATGATTGGCTGCCGCAATTCCGCTGCTCGTGGATGCCGCCCTGTCATTCGCTGAGCGAATCGAGATCAACCTCGCCAAACTGCGCCAGGACCACCGCGTCCTGAAACTCGCCCGTCGCAGGATCGCCGGTGCGGGAAAATGCCAGCGCACCCGCGTGTCCCTCCGCAAGCGCGCGAGCCCGACGTTCGGCTATGATTGGACTTAAGACCTCACGCGCTTCACCTGGCTTCAAGTCGCCTTCCGCATCCCAATCGAATGCGACAACGACGTGATACGTCACTGGCAACGTCAGGCAGACTTCAAATTGTCCGCTGAGGATTTGCCGGTGCGTCTGTCGGCAACAACCTCGTACTCAATCTTCTGCCCTTCATTCAGATCACGCATGCCCGCCCGTTCGACTGCGCTGATATGCACAAATACGTCGGCGCCGCCGGCGTCAGGCTGGATAAATCCAAAACCCTTCGTTGCATTGAACCACTTCACTGTGCCGATCGCCATGATGCGCTCCTCCTGAACAGGCGCGAACCTAGTCGAACTCCCATTCATTGCAAGACGAGGTCTAGACGATTAGCGAGCGGAACTTTCGTCACGTCAAAAGGTCGCGTGGTTCGTGTTCTCGGAAAAGTGGAAGACGCTGGAAGGTGTCGATTTCCGCCGAGATTTGACCCTGGGTTAGGATCGACAAATTCTCACGCCGTAATGGATCCCGACAACCCCATGCGACCGCGATGATAAGGCGCTTGCGTTGCAACGCGCAGAAAGCGGAGCGTTGGCACTGCGCCGTCTGGTTCCGCACGATTGGGGGTATGCAGTCCGCGGAAGGCGCGCTGGGCGAGGGGTCCCAAGGCAGCCTTTTATGTTCGTCCGGCTATCATCGATTCGCGAATTTTCAGTCGTACCGGTTCATTATCGCGGCACTGTCCGACTTGCAGCTCATTGCCGCGAAAGCCCCGGTCCGGACCTGCCCTCCCGGATCTGGGCAGGATCGATTTCTTCTGCTTAGCGTGTCGCCTGAGGCGCTGGCTGAAGACGAGGCTGATCACGTCTTTTTGATGGTCGACATGGGACTCTGCCCATGCCGGGACCGTGAATCGCGCTCGAGGTCTTCGACGATTCTCGAAGCGCCCCGTCGGCGCTTGATCAAGCGCTCGCACCAATCGGAAGTGCGCGGCGCCGAACCAGCGCGATGACAATTTTCCTGCGGAAACCCAATACCAGCGGCCCACAAGTTGATGGTTCGGTCGACAAGTTAACGGCGTTCGTATCGGGTTGGCGAACGAACGCGTCGGGGTGTTCGGGCCGCACGACCTCTCTCTTCGCAACTCGGTAGGGTTGCACTAACCCCGACAAATGTGTCGGTTGCTGCATATCGCCGCCATGATTACCCGGATGTTGTGATTTGTGGCGGAGATTTGAGCCGCCTAGCAAACTCACTCGCCATCACCTCCCACAAAAGTGGGGCCGACAAGGCTCGTGCGCGATGGGATCGGCACGACCAAAATCAGGGGAAGCGGAGATGCAGAGAATAACCATTGACGCGGCAGCAATCCGGCTGACGGAGACGATCCTTGACGAGGAGGCGCCGGATCTCGAAGAGACGCTGAAGGCGATCGCCCTCAACATCGGGGTGCTGCATATTGCGTATGCTCCGTTGTGTTCGCAGAAAAGTGAGGACGCAAACTTATTCAGGGCGATCTGCACATATCCGGCCGCGTGGCAAGCGCGGTATTTCGTGAAACAATACGCCAGAATCGATCCGGTCATCGCTCGTGGGAGCGAGGCGGTTCTGCCCTTTGACTGGGATGAACTGCCGAAGGATGACCCAACGACGCAAGCATTTTTTGACGACGCGGCTGATCACGACGTGGGCAACAATGGGTTGTCGATCCCCGTTCGAAACCGCAAGGGTGTCCGTTCTTTGGTTTCCTTCACGAGTAATTATTCGAAGGACGATTGGGCAAAGTATAAATCGCGGAATATGGCAAAGCTGCAGCCAATGGCTGTTTTGATCGACTCTGCCGCTGGCATCAATTTCAAACTGACGCCAGAGCCGGTCGAGCTGTCGAAAAGAGAAGAGGAATGTTTGATCTGGGCCGCGCGAGGCAAGACATATCACGACATCGCCGGGCTTCTGAATCTGTCGTTCGCCAGCGTGAAGACCTATCTGGATACGGCGCGGCACAAATTGAGCTGCATAAACTTGACGCACGCGGTCGCAGTCGCCATCGCGACTGGAGTCATACCGGCGAAAGCGCTGAGATGGCCGGCTTGAGCTGGCGCGCATCGCCAGCCGTGTCTCGCGGCGTCTTTTCTATCGTGGATGGCGCGGGCGAAGACTGCTCCAGGAATCGGGTGGGAGGCGGCCACCCACGGTTGCGATGAAACCCTGTACGTTCGATCTGGTCGCGATTGGGCGCTGTGGACGCGTCGTCGGTGTTGGCGGCTTTATTGTGTGTTGTGTGGCAGCGAGATGCCCGCAACCGCAGAATCTGAAAGGTGTTGGAACACTGTTACCTAGACAAATAAAACCGCGATGGTATTGCGTTCTTATTTGTTTAGAGACGAGCAACGGGCGGGCGACAGAGTCGGTCTCGGCGTGCAACCGGGTTGGGTAAACCTTCAGACGCTAGCAACGAATAAGGGTAATACACCATCAAACGGACTGGACATGCTGGACCTCGATCGTTTTTTTGAAAGTGCTAACGACGACCCGATGTCGGGTGACAGTGCTTCGTGTGGCGTGATCTTCGACAGGTATCGCGAATTTTCGGCTCTGGCTAAGCGTCTCGACGCCGACGACACGAGCTTGGGGATGGAGATGCACTGCCAAGAGTTGGAGGCGTTGTGGGAACGGCGGTCGCAACTGGCGAGGGAACTCGTTGACACACCGGCGCCAGCGATCGCGGACGTGGTGTTCAAGATGACGATCGTGTCTTCGCTTGTTGCAGAAGGAGAGGTGCGGCTGGGCCTTACACAACAGTGTGTAGAGGAGTGCGAGCGGGCGCTCCCGGTCGAGACCGTCGGCGAACAAGGCTTCATGGCGCTTGAGCCTGCGCTATGGACTTCATGCCAACAGCTTCTCCAGAGACTCGTGGCGGCCGCGGCGGAGGATTTTGAGTTTTCCGAGGCGTGGTGGGACGAGGTTCGCGAGGGCGTTCGCGCGACCGCTTGTCACCAAGCCCGGACCCCGGTCGGTCTGAGGGCCAAAGCCGAGATCTTCCACGAGATCTGGCTTTTTGCCGAGGAAACGGAGATGTGGAGCGCGCTGCAGATGTCTTATATGCGCGACTTCGGCGCACTCGCGGCCGCGCGGTTGGACGACGAAGGCTGTACAAGGTCACAGCGAAAGGCTGGCTGATCGAGGTTGTTTCTCGTTCGCGCCGATCCTCCATAGCGTCGTTCGTGGATGACATGGAGAGTGAAGTGCATGCCAAGATTTTCCGTTTTTGCGGCTGGCGTCGGCCTGATCGCTTGTTCCACGCTGGCGGTTGCCGGCTCTGACAACGCGACGAACGACGGGAGCTCTTTTAGCCCCACGGCGAGTGCGGGCGGGCTAAAGGCCCCGCCTCCGATCTCCGCGGGCCCGAGCGCTGGGGTCGTTACGTCTGGCGGCAGTGAGCCGCTTGCGCTCGCGGCGCCTACCGACGTCGACGCTGTGCCGGTTCTCAAGCACATCGCTTCGACAGGCGCGCAACTGCTCGATCTGGGCGCAGCGCATGGGCTCCGGAGCGTCAGCGCCCGAAGCGGCGAGCAATTCATGATCCTGCAGATCGCCCCTGACGGCCAGGCGGTGGTCGGGGGGCCGCAGCTCGATCTGCCGGTCGACAAGCTGATGACGCTGGCCTCGGGCCAGGTGAAGGAACTCGCCGAGACGCATGGGCTGCGCGGCCTCTATCTGCGCAACGGCCGCGAGTTTCAGGTGCTTTACGTCACGCCTGACGGACGGGCGACGATTGCCGGGGTGATGTGGGATGCGACCGGCAAGAATCTGACCCGCGAGCAGGTGTCGAAGATTGATGGCGCGATTCCGACCGTCATCGTCGACAAGGATGGCGCGAAGTCGGTCGAGGCGGCCGCGAGGAGCGATGCTCTTCTCAGCGTCGAGAAGGCTGCGTTTGGCCTCGCCGGCGATCCGGCGGCGCCGAGGTTGTGGATGATCATCGATCCCTATTGCAGCTATTCGGTGCGGGCGTTCGATGCGCTTAGGCCTTATGTGACGGCCGGCCGCATCCAGCTTGCGGTCGTACCGATCTCGATCCTTGACTACGAGGACAACGGGCAGAGCACGCCTGCGGCGCACTCGTTGTTGAGCCAGAATCCAGCGCAGATGGTGGAAGCCTGGGGTCACCAGAACTTTCGCTTGGCGCCTTCGGAGAGCGCCCCGGCGCTGCTTGAGAAGAACAATCGGATAGCCGAGGAGATCGGTCTGCATGGAACGCCGACGCTCGTCTGGCGCAAGGCGGATGGGAGCGCGGGCGAGATCGATGGCATTCCGAAGAACTGGGATGCGCTGATCGCCGAAGTCGAGGAGGCCCATAATGTCTCTCGATAACGATCGGGCCGATCCCGCGCGTCCTGGCGTGCTCCGCCGCATCGGTCGCGCGGCCTTATCGCCATGGCTATCGCTGAGGATCGGCAGGCGGGTGGGTACGCTCCAGCGCGATCTCGACGAATTCCGGTCCGGCAGCCGCCGGGCTGCGTCGCAGGTTCGTCTCAATGAGGCGGGTGGGTACGACCTCGACGCCATGGCGTTCCTGAATGGGCAGGGCCGCCGCACATTCGAGGAGACTCTGGCGAGCCGGCGGCGGTCGACGGCGCGCAATGCGTGGATTTTTCTCGGCCTCGGGTTGATGTTCTTCGGCGCGTGGCTCTATCGGCTTGTGACCATGGCCTGGACGGTGAATGCAACGTTGACCGCTTTGCAGTTCACCCCGGCCTGCGCGGTGTTCTTCCTGCTCGCATTCCGGTTTGCGCTCGAGAACTATCAGATCCGACAGCGTCGGAAGATCTCGGTCTTGGAATTCTTGGCGACGCCGAACGGCTTCTGGCCGTGCTGACCGGTTTGAGGCTCAAGGGACGCTGAAATGCAGGGGCGAGGGCTTCGCATGTACCGCCCCTTTTCGCGGTGTTCCCAGCATAAGCGCAACCCGGCGCGGACTCGAAGATCGGGTGGTGTGGCGAGGGGCGATCCATCTGGATTGTCCCCTGTGCCGATTAGCTGCAGGCCGGGATCAGAATGTGCCAGGCGGCTTGAGCGTCGATCCTCCGCCAGCCCCGGTCGCCCATTCCGCGCCCTCGTAGCCGGGGCGCGAGGCCTGCGAGGCTGGCTCGGCCGGATTCACGATGGTTTGCTGCAGGTTGTAGACGGGCGGTCGCCAGATGGCGTTAGACGATCCGTAGGAGGCATATGGGTCGTACCAGGGATTGCGGACCGGGGGAGGGGCGAGCGCTGCGTAACTCGAGGGGGTGCGAAGGTTGCCTTGTGCGCAGCCGGCGAGTGTGGTCGCGGCGAGGGCGAGAGTGAGGGTGAGCTGGAAGGGGGGCTTCATCATGATGGCTCCGTGGGGATCGGGGCTCATCATGATCAAAGGCCGCGCGAACGCCTCGCGGAAAGTCAGGGCTTTTGCAGAGCGTCGGCTAGGCTACAAAGTCTGTTGTTTTTTTCCGGCTCGTCGCGAAAAGCAGTGAACAGATCGCCGCGTTCGATGGTGTCGGCGGCGTCCTTGGCGATCTTGAGCAGTTCGGCGAATTCCGGCCGGTCGGCGCGGCCGGCGAGGAGGGCGTCGATAAGCGAGGACGCGAGGACGCGAAACCGTTGCAAGCTCTGCTTTTCCTTGAACGTCTCGTCGTGAGCGGCTTGCTCTTCTGCGAGGTTGGGGTTGCGCTCTTTGAGTCGGGCGAGGAGAACGGCGTTTTCGTCTCGCAGAGCGGCGTTTTGCTCGCGCAAGGCCTTGGCCCCAGCCTTTGCGGGGGCGAACTTCTGCTCCCTCCAGTACAGCGCCTCGTTGCGGAACTGGTGGGCCTTGTTTTCCCACTCAAGCGCCGAGGACTGAAACCGGTTGCTAGCGGCGTAATTATGAGCTGAGGCGTCTCTAGCCTCAGCGAGCGCCGCGTGAAGCTGATCGATATATGACTGATCAACGGTGACAGGTCGCGCGCCGGTGAGGACTTGGTGTACGATTTCGCGCCGACGGTTGTCTGTCCGCTCATCTGAGCGGCCGGTGTCGTATCCGACCAAGTAAGCGCTGAACATCAGTCACCCTCTGGCTCTTGTCGTGGGCCGCGCATGTCTGTGATCGCCTGCATCGTTGTGTCCATTCCGGAGGATGATCGGCTTTGGGATGTATTTCTATCGCTGGCGCTCGATCCTATTGCCTTCTGATCGCCTTGTCCCCCCAACTTTCTTGATTCTGAAGTTAGTCGTTGCGGGCTGAGGGTTTCGCTGATCCTCCCGAGCGCTTTCTGGGCGCCGATGAGCGCCGCGCCTTGGGCAAATTCATCCATGTCGACTCGGTTGGCGGATGAGAAGCCGATCATCCGCGGAACATGGTGCGGGATCAGGGTGACCATTCTAAACGATGCGATCGCGGCGACGACATGCGCGAGGACGAAGATCGACAGGAGCACGAACAAGCCCAACCAGTTGGTGACGATCCAGCCGTCGCCGAGCACGAAGGCTGCGGCAATGCCGAACGACATGCGGATAAGCCAGGACGCGCAGGTGAAGATGAAGTAGCCGAGAAAGAGCCCGATGATCATGAGCACTGGCCGGAACAGGATGTTGAACAGGAGTTCGTAGCCGGCAAAGCCGCGCCCGTGCAGGCCGTCGCCCTCATAGGTGAGGTGCGCCATCATCCACAAGGGGACCGCGACCATGGCCTCGCAGACGAGGATCAGATAGCCGATGACGCCGGCGATCCACATGACCCAGGGGATCATCGGCAGCACGAAGGCGATCGTCAGGCCGGGCATCAGAAGCGCCATGCAGCCGATGAAAATCGGGGTGGCGAAGAATTGCATGAGGACGCTGAGGGTGAGCGTGCCCACGACGCCGGCCCAGTTCATCGTGAGCGCATTGAACATGGTGGTTGCGGCCGTGCCGGTGGTGGTCGACGCGATGCCGGCGAGGCCGAGCGCCGTCATGGCGACCATGACCATCTGGTTCCCCAGCGCAATCAGGCCGCCAAACGGGTCGGCCCAGTTTTGGGCGGTTGGGGAGAGATTGTTGACGAAGCTCTGCAACAGGGTGGGGGTGAAGTTGAGCGCCCGGAACAACTTTTCCATCATGCCGCCCCCGTCCGTGCCGACGCCGGTGGCTATGCCGGTCAGCGTGTCGGCGTTGCCGCCGGGCGAGGTCAGGCCATCGGCGGTCGAAACGTAGGTCTTGAGCTTGTCGAGGAACGAGCTCGAAGAGGTGAAGAGCGGCGCGATGTCGTCCTGCAGCGATGGCGACAGGCCCTCGAAGCTCGGCGGATTGACGGTGGGCGTGCCGCTCGCGAGCGAGAGGGTGAGGCCGTTGAGCCGCGCGAAGCCGAGATAATAGGCGGCGGCCGACGACCAGCCGAGCGTCGAGAGTTGCACTTCGTTCTGGCTCAAGCCGAGGTTGCCGTTGCGCGCGTCGGTTGAGCTCAGATTCGAGCGCAATTGGGCGGTGATCGCCTGGGCAGCGCTGGTGAGCTGCTGCGTGTAGGACTGGGTTGCGCTCTGGTAGAGGCCGAGCAGCGGCTGCAAGGACGCCTGTGTTTTGTTCTGCCAGTACGATTGGGCGATCGAATCGATCTGCGGGCGCAGCGTGCCGAGAATGCCGTTGAGGATCGAGCGCTGCTGGTCCGCCATGTCGATGGTGACGCCGCCGAGCGTCGCCGCGCCGGCCGAGGAATCGGCGACGGAAATCGAGCCGCAGGTCGCCGACCCTGTGCCGTTTCCAGACGCGAGCGAATAGGGGTAGGTGACGACGGCGCCCTTGCCGGCGTTGACGGTTGTGGCGGTCGGGGCGGGAACGAGGGTCGAGCCGGTCGCCTGGTTGACGAGGCTTCGGCAGAGTTCATTTTCAATCAGGCTGAGGACGATAGTTCGGGTCCCGGGAATGACGGGATCGGCGATCACCATGGCGTCGGGGCCGATCGCCTTGACGGCGTTGGCGTAGAGGGATCGGGCCATGCCGATGCCCCAGCCCGCGACCTGCATCACGCCCGCTTGCCCGACCGAAAAGCCCGAGGACAGCGGAAACATCATGATGGCGGCGAATCCGATCCTGACTGCGGCCATCGAGGTCATCGCGCTTGTCATGATCTGCGCCGATTCGGCGACCCGGTGGATGTTGATGATGGTGAGGTAGCAGAGGAAGAACATGGCGATCGCCATGACG
>DATCEJ010000120.1:0-2040 GCA_036510135.1 Roseiarcus sp.
CATCTTCAATTCTACGGCGGTCCGATTGAAGACCGCACGAATAGGGGATGGGACGATGACAGTTGCCCGCATTCTGGACGAAAAGGGCCGCGACGTTTTCACCACTCAGCCGCATCGCACCCTGAAGGAAGTCATCGAGCTCCTGGCCGAAAAAGGCGTGGGAGCGGTGGTCGTATCGGACGCTTCGCTCAGCGTTCTGGGCATACTCTCGGAACGCGACGTCGTCCGCGTCCTGGCCAAGCATGGCGCTGCCGCCCTCGACGATCCTGTATCGCGTTACATGACGCCGAAGGTCATCACCGCGACGCGCGACGACACCATCGATCACGTCAGGCAGACGATGACGGCGGGCCGGTTTCGCCACGTTCCGATCGTCGAAGAGGGCCGCCTGATCGGCATCGTCTCCATCGGCGACGTCGTCAAGCGCCACGTCGACGCGCTCGATAGCGAACGGCAGGCTTTGCGCGAATATATCACGACGGCTTAGTTTGGAGGCCGGCCCGGGTGACAGCTCCGGCGGCCTCCGTCCGGTTGAATTCGACATGCTCCCGAATTTCGGCAGCCGCCTTGCGGATCGCCTCGCGGCCGAGCGCGATCAGTTCGTCGGCCCGATGGAACTCGAACATGCCGACGCTGCCGACCCTGACCTGAACCAGGGCGTCTGGCGGATCGCCGGCGAGCCTCGAGCGCATGATGCGGTCCTGGAGGATATCGAAGGCGCTGACCATTGAGGTCATCAGGCCCGGGGCGGCGGCCTCCCCGTTGCTCCTCGCCCCGTTTGAGCCGCGCCACCAGCGGGCGATCATGCCGCTCGTGTCGTGCGGCGGCTCCTCGCCTGGCGACGCGGGCTCCGATCGGCCGAACGGGTCCTGAATGGCCGTGCCGCGACCAAAGCGATCGCTGGAAATGTTGAGCGCGATGACGCGCTCGGCGCCAAGCGCGCGCGCGACGCTCACCGGCACGGGATTGACGATCGCGCCGTCGAACAGCCAGCGTCCATCGACCTTCACGGGTTCGAAGACGCCGGGCAACGCATAGGAAGCGCGGATCGCGTCGACGAGGAGCCCGCGCCGGAGCCAGATCTCGTGCCCGCCGCCGATTTCGGTGGCGACAGCGGCGAATTGGATCGGCAAGTCCTCGATCCGAAGCCCGCCAAGCCCTGCCTCGAGCCTCGCTCGAAGCCGCTGGCCGCCGATCAGGCCACTCCCGGTAAAGGAGAAGTCCAGGAGGCCAAGCACTCGGCGACGGGTCAAGGAACGGGCGAAGGCCTCGAGCATATCGAGCCGGCCAGCCGCGTAGCAGCCGCCGACCAGGGTGCCGATCGACGAGCCCACGATGACGTCGAGCTTCAGCCCCAGCGCATCGAGTTCCCTCAGCGCGCCGATATGCGCCCAGCCGCGCGCGGCGCCCGCTCCGAGGACAAGGCCGACTTTCGCTCGCCGTCGGCCGCCGCCCAAAGCAGGGTCAGCATCAATTCTGCGATAGGCCGCCCTGAACATCGCTCAACCTGTCAGAAAATAACCCCACCATTCGCCTTCCATCGAGAAACTTAAGCTTGCGCGCCAGATGTCGCCAGACAATTAACGTGAATTTGTTGCTGCAGCGCAGACTCACCGGTGACGGCCTTCCCATCAGCCGTTCGCGACGGCCGGTTCGATAAATGCCAGCCGGGCCGTATCGCCGCCGGTCTCGACCCTCCGGTAGAAGCACGACCGCCGGCCGGTATGGCAGGCGCCGCCGTCGCCGCCGACGGTGACGAAAGCGAGAAAGGCGTCCTGGTCGCAATCGACCCGCATTTCGACCAGCGTCTGGGTTTGGCCGGATGTGTCTCCCTTGCGCCACAATGCATTGCGTGAGCGCGACCAATAATGGACGAGCCCGGTCGCGAGCGTCGCCCGCAAAGCGGCCTCGTTCATGTGCGCGACCATCAGCACATCGCCGCGCAATGCGTCTATCGTGACGCAGGTCGCCAGGCCATCCGCGCCGAATTTGGGCTCGAACGCCTGACCCTCCTCCCGATCGCTTGACGCGCCGGGCTCA
>DATCEJ010000121.1:0-16763 GCA_036510135.1 Roseiarcus sp.
TGGTGGCGCGCATCAACGGCTTGTCGTCCATCAGCGGATAGGCAGGCGTTATTTCCGTTCCGCCGATCAGACGCAGCCCGACCGTCTCGTAGCCAGTGCGGGCGGCCACTTCGATCACCTGCGGGGGACTAAGGCGGATCACGGTCAAATGCGCGAGCGAAAACCTCGGTCTCACGGCTGGTCCTACCTGACGCCTGGGCCGCCGCGCCCCCCGCGATAGAGCATCTCGGCCACGCGAAAGCCTGTGGGTATCGGCTGAGCAAACGTGTCTAGCACGAGTGTCCGGGGCGAGCGACCCTGCGCGGTAAGCGCCCTCACCGTCCTCGATTGACTTGTCCTTCCGCAGGGACAGATGTACGTTGCTAACGGCATCTATCTGCCGCAAGGGGGGATCAGATGCGAATTGTCGACGTTCTAATCAGCGGCGCCGCGCTCGCCGTCTCCAGCGACCAGCGCGGAATTCCTCTTCAACAGTCTGTCCGCCGCGTCGGGCGGGACGGCGCCAGCTACCGTCTTTGGATCCGGTCCGCTCTATGATTCGTTTTCAACGGGGAATTCGGGTTTCTATCTGGCGTCTGTCAGCTTGCTGCTGAACGCGACCGATCCTGGAGACGGCGGCGAATACAATCTTGCAGTCTTGGCTGACTTTTCGGGCAGTCCAGGCGATCCAATCTCCGGTTCGGCCGTTTCGTGCATCAAGCTGGATTCGGACTTGTCCACCTCGCTCGAGGTCCTGACATTTTTTCCACGCCTCCTTTTGAGTCCGAACACCCGTTACTGGTTCGGAATGTCAGCGTCGCCGTCGTCGTCGGCCAATTGGTCTTATTCGAGTGACATTTCAGGGGTCGGCGTCGCGGGCGAGTCTTGGGCCAATACCGCCCCCGACGGGACGAGCGACGTCTTTAGCAACGCCGACGGTCGCGGGCCGTTTCAGCTGGCTATCGCTTCGCCTGAGCCCGCGACCTGGGCGATGATGCTTGTGGGCCTCGGAAGCCTGGGCCTCGCCGCATTTCATCGCCGCCGCAAAGCGATCACGGCTCTCCGATAGACGTAGGGCGCCGGCTTGAGCCAACCCGCAGCGGCCCTCGCCGGTGCGATCGTCGCGTTTGCCGTGACGCGGTGTGTGTATTTGTTTGCCGTCAGTGGAAATCGTGCGATCCGACCGACTTAGCGGTTGAGTCTCATGAGCGCGCTCCGCAAGTTGCAACCCTGCCCCGCGCCGGAGTCGCAATGCGGTCTTGCCTGCTCGCTCTCACGTTGCTCCTCCTGCCCGCTCCGGCGCTCGGCGGCGTCAAGGAGACAATCGCGGCCCTCGCTCCTTCGGCGGTCGTGCTCGTGGTGGATGCCAAGGGCGATGAGCTGGTCGCTCAAAACGCCGACCAGTCCTTCGTCCCGGCATCCGTCACCAAGATCGTGACGGCGTGGCTGGCGCTGGAAGTCCTGGGCGCCGACTATCGCTTCGAAACGCGCTTCTACCTCGACGCGAAACGAGCGCTCTATGTTAAGGGCGGCGGCGATCCCTACCTGATCTCCGAGGAGCTGGCGCCGCTCGCGACTGAACTCGTCGCGAAGATCGGCAAGGCGCCGATCACCGGCATCGTCATCGACGCGAGTTACTACCCCCCGGACCTCCGCATCCCGGGCATTGAGAACGACGACACAGCTTACGACGCGCTGAATTCGGCGCTGGGGGTGAATTTCAACACGATCTACGCGGAGCGCATCGGCAATAAGGTGGTCTCCGCGGAGGAGCAGACCCCGATCACTCCGCTCGCGGTCGCTCGGTTCCGCGCGAAGGGCCCTCCGGACGGAGAAGGCCGCATCAGTCTTGGCCTGGACCCTACGGTCGGCCTCCGATATTCCGGCGAACTGATCGCCGCATTCATCCGGCGGGCCGGCGGCAATGTGAAAGGCGAAATCTCGATTGGAACCGTGCCCAAGGGCCTGGAGCCAATCTATGTTCACCGGCAGTCGCGAAGCTTATCGGAGATCCTGGTCGGGCTCCTCCTCGACTCGAACAATTATACCGCCAACCAGGTCTTCCTGGAGATCGGCGGCCATGAGCTGGGCGGGCCGGTCAGTCTCGAGAAGTCGCTTGAGGTCGCGAACACGATGCTCGCCGCGCACGGCCTGGCTGACGCCATCCATCTCGAGGAGGGTTCCGGCATCAGCCGCGATACAAGGTTCACGGCGCGCGGGCTCGCCAAGGTGCTCGAGCTTTTCGCGCCCCATGCCGACCTACTGCATGGCCATGACGGTGGCCTGGACAAGAGTGGAACCATGGACGGAATCCGCACACTCGCCGGCTATGCCGACACCGCCACCCACGGACGGGTCCGTTTCGTCATCTCGCTCGCGAGCAATGACGAGACGCGCTTCCAGCTCCTCCAGGCCATCAAGGCCGGGCTCTAGCTTCGAGTCTCTTTGACAGCGTTTTTGCCGCCGTCGTAGCGTGCCGCGCGGTCGAGACGCAGGGTTCCGTCGTCGTCAGGAAACAGGAATGACCGAATATCCTTTCACGGCTCACGATCTTGAAGCTCTCAAAGCCTGGGACACGCCAACAATCTGCAACGGGCTCGAGATCGTGTCGCCGGAGCGGCGCGCGATCGGCTTCACCGTCGAGCCGATGGTCGTCGTCGACCGCAAGCTGGCGCCGATTGTCGGTCTCGCTCGCACTGGCATGATCAGGGCCAAGGAGCCGCCGGGCGGACCCATCCCTCCGCGCGAGGACTGGTACGACTATGTCGCCGCGGGGGCCATGCCGACGATCGCAATCATCGAGGACGTGGACGACCGGCCGGGCTTCGGCGCGTTTTGGGGCGAGGTGCAAACGACGGTGCATTCCGCGCTGGGCGTTAAGGGCTGCGTGACCAACGGCTCGTTCCGTGACGTCGACATGCTCGCGCCCGGTTTCCAGATCGTCGGCGGCCGCATCGGGCCAAGCCACGCGCATGTGCACATGACGCATATGCAGTGCGACGTGACCATCTTCGGCATGCTTGCGCGCCACGACGACGTCATCCACGCCGATGTGCATGGCGCAGTCGTCATCCCGGCGGAGGCCGTGCGCGCCTTGCCCAAGGCGATCGACCTCCTGACCCGGCGCGAGAAGATCATCCTCGACCGGGCCCGCGCTTCCGGCTTCACGAGCCGCGACATGCGCGAGGCGCTGAGCCAATCTCGCGAAATCCACTAAACACAAAGATCGGTCTCAGCGCCGAGTCCCAGCCCGCGCTAGAACCCCTGGTCCTGAGCGGAGATGTAGGCCCGGTTCCAGGTCGGCGTGATCAGGACGTCATTGAGGCACACGCGCGGCGGCAGGCAGGCGATGTAGCGGATGAGATCGCCGAGGTCCTCCGATTGCAGCATCCTTGCCTTGTCCTCGTCGCTGACGGGAACGGGACGCTTGGCGAGGATCGGCGTCGCCACCTCGCCCGGCGAGAGCGCCGTCGACCGAATGCCGTTCCGGCATTCCTCCATGTTGATGCTATGGCTCAAAGCGACGACGCCGTGCTTTGCGGCGATATAGCCGACGCCCGGTTGCGTGCTCACCACCCGTCCGGCGATCGAGGCGATGTTGATGATCACGCCGTCCTTCTGCTTGCGCATGATTGGCAGGACCGCGATCGCGCCGTGAAACGCGGTCGACAGGTTGGCGCGGATCAGCTCGTCGGCGCCTGCGGCCGTAAGCCGCTTCCAGCTTCGATCCGGGATGTTGGAGCCCGCGTTGCTGACCAGAATGTCGAGGCGGCCGAATTCCTTTTCGATCGCGTCCGCAATCCGCGACGCGTCTTCGGCGCGGGACATGTCGCCGATGTGGACGCGCGCTGCTCCGCCGCTCTTTGCGATGCGGGCCGCGACCGCCTCGAGCGGTTCTTTTCGCCGACCCGTGAGCATCACGCTCGCGCCTTCCTCGGCGAGCGCGAGCGCTCCGGCTTCACCGATGCCGCTTCCCGCGCCCGTGACCCACGCAACCTTGCCCGTCAATCGCTTCATAAATTCCTTCCCCCGCTAAAGGACCCGCGTTTCCGATGACGGAGCCTCGACGGCTCGGCGACGCACTCCCACAAGGCCGAGGCCGGCAAAGCCCACAAGCATCATTAGCCAGGTCGACGCCTCCGGCGCGGCCGGCGCGCTTGGGTCGCCGTCGACCGTGAACTGCAACGGCGTCAGGCCTTCCGGCATCCAAGCCGTGCCGTCGCCGCTCGAATAGACCGGAATCGCCGACGATCCGCCGACGAACCAATTGACGGCCCCTATGTCTTGAAGAACGACAAAGTACAGGACACCGGTTTGCAGCGGTATAGGCGGACCGCTGTAGGGGGCGTCGACCAGCGATGGCGTCGCCGAGACAAAAAGCTCATCGCTCGTCCAAAGTGCAGAAGCCGGCGGCCCTCCATTCACTGTCGAATAGAGCGACAGGGTGAAGGATTGCGTGTCCGCAATGCGGCTCTGGACGAACGCCGCGGTACCCGTGAAATCGAAATTTCCGCTCGGCTCGAATCCGGCGGCGAGGAAATCCGCTCCGAAACTCTCGGGGGTGTTTCCAGTAAAATTGTCAAACACAGTCGCCGCCCGCGTCGAGCCGGCGAAAGCCAACAGCGACCAACTCAGCGCCAACCCCACCACGCCCGAACGCACAACCGAAATTCCAAGCTGAGACATGATTTCGTCCAAAGTTTTGCTGCTCCCGGAGCGAGCGTCGCACGCGCAGCTACCTAGGACAATCGTCAAATGAGGCCACGAACTTCACGGCCGGGCTAATGGCGGCGCGGCGCCGTAGCCAAACAGCCCTTGGCCGACGTGGGAGCGCGAGTCATGGCTTAAGGTCAGCGTGATCGCCAAGATCGAGCGCTGAGTTCTAGAATCGACGCCGCAGGCTGCTTGACGTCCATACCAATTAGTTGGTACGTTCATACGCCAATCGGCGCCGATGATGCAGGCTCAACACGAATCCAAAATCAAGCTCCTCGACGCAACGCTCAAGGTCGTTCGCGCCAAAGGCTACAGCGCGACCCGGATCGAGGACGTTTGCGCCGAGGCCGGACTGACCAAGGGAAGCTTCTTCCATCACTTCAAAAGCAAGGAAGATTTGGCGCTGAACGCGGTCGAGTATTGGGACGCCACAACATCGGCTCTCTTCGCCACCGCGCCGTACCACGATCCCGTTGACCCGCTCAGCCGCCTCATCGCTTACATCGAGTTTCGCAAAGCCATCCTGACCGGCGACCTGCCTGATTTCACCTGCTTTGTCGGCACAATCGTCCAGGAGACCTATCAGACTCATCCAGAGGTGAGCGCCGCCGCCGCCGGGAACATCACGAGCCACGCCAAAACGCTCGAGGCCGATATTCGCGCGGCGATGCGCGAGCACAATGTCTCCGGCAGGTGGACGCCGGAGAGCCTCGCCTTGCATTTCCAGGCGGTGATCCAGGGCAGCTTCATCCTGGCGAAGGCGAAAGGAAGCGCTTCTGCCGCGGCCGAAAGTCTCGAGCACCTGCGGCGCTACATCGAGCTCCTCTTTCATGGGCCCGACGCGTCTGGATCGAGAGACCGGCGGCGTTGAGCGAAGTCGTCGCCAGCCTGAAGTCCCCAGCGCGCCGGCCCGGTTCCGCAAGCGCTGGACGACCTGCGCGGCAAGTCAACGCATGATGCGCGGTTTGTCGAAACGCTCGGACCCGGCGACACAACTCTGCACAACCGGTGAAAGCTTGCCTCGTGCAGGCCTGTGGACAACTTTGCCGCACAGATATGCCTAGCCCATTCCTAGCACCGTCAATGTCGTTCAATCAGCCGATGGGAGTCCGACGCCGACTTGCCGGAATTCGGCATCTGAGTGGAAAATAGATAGCCGCGCTCGTCGAAACGCCTTCCATTGAGATTTATACTAAATACACAATATGTTTGCGTTTATTTAGATGTTCAGCTATATTTCAAGCTAGCCAGCTGTCGCTTCCAGCGCCCAGGCGATCCGGTACGCGGTCGAGGCTACGCGATCTTGGAGGGGGTGATGAGGCGGGCGATCCTTACATGTCTTGCGCTGGCCACCCCGTTTGGAGCGCAGGCGATGGACATCAATTGCAGCGCGCCTTCGGTTGTTTTCGGCGACGCGCGGCCTGGTCCTGGTTCGAGCGTTGGCGTTCGGATTGCGGTTGATGAGAACGGGCTCGGCTGGCAGGTCTTTCATGACCTGCGCGATGGTCGGGTGATTTCGCGGGTCGATCAGTATGCGGTGCTCGACATGCGCAATTCGGCTAACTATTCGAAGCCGGGGTTTCACCGAGATACAGCCTGGCTCGGGCTTTTGCAGAGCAATCGCGACCTCATGATGGAGGGACGGCTCTATGATGGCGATGGCGGACTTTATTACGCCGAGAAGCTGACCGATTTTAAGTTCAATCCGCGTGGGGACGTGCGGATGATGTCCACGGCCTATTGCGGGCCGGATCCGGATGGCGTGATTTGGGCTCGGGTTAACCGTTCGACCTGGGATAAGCCACCCCCGCCAGCGCCTCCGGCGGCTGTCGCATTGGCGCCGCCGCCTCCGGTTCAACCGCTGCCAGTCCCGTTAGCGAGTTCGTCGGCTGGCGATTCTGTCCCGATTTTGGTGGCGAATGGCGGCGCTCAGGTTGCAGTGACGCTCGGCGATTATCCGCTGCCGCAAGCGATGGTCATTGATACCGGCGCGTCGATCATGAGCATCCCGCGGCCGCTCGCAGCTGAGCTTTTTTCGCGCGGAATTGCGACGGCGGACGGCACGGCGAACATGTGCATTGCGGATGGTTCGTGCACCGAGAGGGTCCGGTTTTTCATCAACAAGGTGACGATTGGCTCGCATGTGATCGAGCATGTCGAGGGCGTGGTGGCGCCGGACGGGGCGATGATGCTGTTGCCGTTTTCGGTGATCACGTCGGCTGGCCGGGCGACGATCGACACGAAGAAGAGCTTGCTCATCTTCGGATAATCCGCGCGCTCGTCGTCAGCGTTTTCATCTTCACCGGTAGCTATCGCCGGAGACCACCTCAAGGCCCAACGTCAAACCGCTTGAGCTCTTGCACGGCAGATGGCCGGGACAAGCATGGACAAGCGGCCATGACGAAAGATCGGGCAGCAGACAAAGGCCGACCAACGGCCAACCCTGTAAGAGTAGACAATTTCTTGCTGTAAATCAGAACTCGCGTTAAGCTTGCGCCCATGACCAATCCTCCTCTTCTGTATGCCCAGACTGCGGACTCCGATCCGGTGCTGCTCATGCCAGGAGGAAAAGCGAGGGGAAAAATTTTCTCGCGGATTTTCCGTGTAACCCATTGATAAGTCTCGATTCGAACGAGAGAATCCAAGGAAATCCAAGGAAATCCAACCCTCATGATCGGGGGTTTTCGTAGCGAAACAGCGAGCGCTGAAGGAAATCCAAACGGATCTCGTGCCGACGTCCCGGGCATCCGAGACGGAGCCAAACCGACATCATCCCATTGCGAGGCGCCGCCGCCGTCGTTGTGCATGGGGTTGTGTGGATTAGCTCGCGTACGTGTCCGCGCCGGCGGCCGCCCGTTCCGGGCCTGCCCACATTCCCGCCTGGGCGCCGACCAGTTCGCCGATCCGGTTTAGCCCGCGCGCTTCGACAGCGCGGCTCAGGCCGTCAAGGATTTCATCCACGATTTCATAGCCTTTAAGCGCGAGGCCAGTGTAGAGTTGCACCAGGTTCGCGCCTGCCTCGATCTTGGCGAGCGCGGTCTCCGAATCCTCAACGCCGCCGGCGCCAATGAGCGGCATCGCCCCGCCCGTCAGGAGATAGGCACGGGCGAGAAGCCGGGTTGACGGCTCGAACAGCGGGCGCCCCGAAAGGCCGCCGCTCTCGCCGCGGTTCCGGGAGGTCAGGGTCACTGGCCGCGCGACCGTGGTGTTCGAGACGATGAGGCCGTCGATGCGACGGGTCAGCGCCGTGGCGACGATGTCTTCAAGCCCGCGGGCGTCGAGATCGGGCGCGATCTTGAGCATCAGCGGGCGGCGCGGGTCGCTCTCGTCGCGGGCCTCGACGACGCGCGCGATCAGGCCGTCGAGCGCTTCGCGCCGCTGCAGGTCGCGCAATCCCGGGGTGTTGGGCGACGAGATGTTGATTGTCAGATAGTCGGCGAGCCGCGCAAAGGTCCTGACGCCGAGCACATAATCCTCGACCCGATCGGCCGCATCCTTGTTGGCGCCGAGATTGACCCCAATGAGCCCGGCTGGCCGCCGCTCAAGCCGGGCGCGCGCCCGCTCGAAACCTTCATTGTTGAAGCCGTAGCGGTTGATGACCGCGGAATCCTCCCGCAATCGGAACAGCCGCGGGCGAGCGTTGCCTCCTTGAGGCTTCGGCGTCAGCGTGCCGACCTCGACGAAGCCGAAACCGAGCCTCAGCATTGCGCCCGGAACCTCGGCGTTCTTGTCGAAGCCAGCGGCGAGGCCAAGCGGATTGGGGAACTTCAGGCCAAGGATTTCGACCGAGAGGCGCGGATCGGAAGCCGGCGCCTGAGCGGGCGGGGCGATCTTCAACCCGTTGATCGCAGCGCGATGCGCCGTTTCCGCCGGCAGACGTCTCAGAACCTGACCCGCGAGGCTGGCCAGCCTCACGCTTCAAGGCTCCCGAAAACATGGGCCCCGTCCGAGCCGAGCGGCAGAGGACGCGACCAGACGACGGCGCTCATCGGCAGGGGGCCATAAAGATGAGGAAAGAGCGCGCCGCCCCGCGACAGCTCCCAGCGCACATCGTCGCCCAAAGCTTCCACGTCAATTGCGGCAACGGTCAGATCGCCTCGGCCCGCGAACCATTTGGCAGCCGTCTCCGGCGCCTGCTCCGCGGTCGAGAAATGGATGAAGCCGTCGGCGCGATCGATCGCCGCGCCCGTGAAGGCGCCGGCCGCCTGGGCTTTGGCCCATTCCTGGGTGGCGACGATCTTATAGACAATCATTCTCAGCCGGGGCCGCCGCAAAACGCGTCACATGATCGACGGTATCCGCTATGCGAAGGACTCCATCCGTTCAACTGCCCGTAGGCGGACCAGATTTAGCTCATTCTTGGAGCATCCGCTTCAAAAGCTCAAGTTCCTCGCGCAAGATCGTATCGGTCTGCACCAGCCCCTCGATCTTGCGCACTGCGTGCAGCACTGTTGTGTGGTCACGGCCGCCAAACCGCCGGCCAATTTCCGGCAACGAGCGCAAGGTGAGGATCTTGGCGAGAAACATCGCCACCTGGCGCGGCTTGACGACAGCGGCGGTGCGCCGCGACGAGAGGATGTCCGCGCGAGAGACGCTGTAATGGCTCGCGACCAGCTTCTGGATGTCCTCGATCTTCACCCGCTTGAGTTCATGTGTGCGGATGAGGTCGCGGATCGCAGTTTCCGCCGTTTCGACCGTCAGAGCCGGACCTGTCGACGTATAGTGCGCCCGCAGCCGATTGACGGCGCCTTCCAGGTCGCGGCCGTTCGAGCGAATTGCGCGGGCGACATAGGCGAGAACGTTCGGCGAAACGTCGAAATGGGGGTCCTCGGCGCGCGCTGCGGCGACCCGGGCCTCCAAAATCTTCAGTCGCAAGGGCTCGTCAAGCGCGCCGATCTCGACGCAAAGGCCGACACCGAGGCGCGAGCGTATGCGCTCGTCGAGCGATTCCAGATCGTTCGGAGGGCGGTCGGCGGCTACGATCACCTCGCGTCCCGCATCGAGCAACGCATTGAGCGCATGACCGAATTCGGCCTGGATGTTTTTCCCCTGCAGGAACTGCGCGTCGTCGAAGATGAGGAGGTCGATCCCTCGCAGCCGCTCCTTGAAGGCGATCGCCGTCTGAGCCTGGAGCGCGGCAACGAAGCCGTACATGAATTTTTCGGCAGTCAGATAGATGACCGAACGCCCTTGTTGAGCTGCGGTATGGGCGACGGCTTGCAAAAGATGGGTTTTGCCGAGGCCGACGGCCGAATGCAGGTAAAGCGGACAAAACGCCGGCGTCCCGCTCCGATTGGGGTTGGCGACGCGCTGCACGGCGTTAAAGGCAAGCTCATTCGACCGCCCAACCTGGAAAGTGGCGAAGGTTAGCCGCCGATCAAGGGGTGACCCGCTCAAGGCGTCGCCGACCACGAACGCGGCGGGCGTTCGGTTCGGCGGTCGGCGGTCGGCGGCGGCGCGATCGCCCGGCAATTCCAGAGGCTTGAGCGCCGTTTTGACGGGCGCGGCGCACTCGGGCAGGTCTTTGATCAATGGCGCGAGCGCCGCCGACGAGCGCACGGAAATAAGGATTTGCCCAACCGGGCCAACTTCGGCGTTGAGCGCGGACGCCACGTGTCCCGAGTAGTGGGTGACGATCCAACTCTTGAGAAAGCGCGTCGGAACGGAAAGCCGAGCCTGCCCCGATCCGACCGACTCGAGAGTGAGGCTCCCGAACCAGCTGTTGAAGACAGCATCGCCGACCTCCGCTCGCAAACGATCGCAACAGCGCCGCCACGCTTCGCCGAAAGGAGGACTGCCGGAGCCGCCATGGTCAAAGCGATCCAGGTTGGGTTCGTCATACATATCCATAGTCGAGTCTCGGGCGTAGGTGGACAGCCGACGTTGCGGCGATGTCGTGTGGACGGGATTTGCGCGACGCTTTTTATGTCTGCGTCCAGGGCAATCCGCCCGCCTTCCACCCGCTAACCACCCCTCTCCGGCGCGAGTCATCCAGCGCGCCTTCGAACCCGTCCGACACATTGAAACAAGGTGACCATCCCGCGCCGGTCATCGCGGTTGCCGCGTGGCGCGACCGCGCGCCCGAACGGCACAAAAACACGAGCGAAGCCCCGTGCTCCACGCCCTCAGACTTGAGAAGCGCTTCAACGCGAGGGGTAAAACTGGCGTCGACCGCCATAGAAGGATAGGTTTGCCATTCTATGAACAATGGCGTCTTACCGAGGCCTTCAATGTTGGGAGTCCCCACGTAATTCCACTCTGCTTGGGTCCGAACATCGATAAGGACCGATGCTGAATCGCCCTTGAGCAGTTCAAAGGCGTCGACTGCGAGAATATCCCCAGCATATCCAAGGAAGTTCTGATAAGACATTGCCTCTCCCTCCGCAGCCCACACTGCGGATTTACCTTGGGTTCAATCTATTCCTGAAAGCGCGCCCACAAGAAAGTTAGCGCAAATTTTTCGCCCAGACCCGATGCGACCGCCCTTGTATCAAACTCTTGCGCCGAGCTTCTGTTCTTACTCTTTACTTACGCTTACCTGCTCATAGACGCCAGACAGAGCCGCATTTTCTCTCGTTTCTTGCTGTTGTTAAGATTATGGCACGGGCCGGGCGACGACGCAACCTTGCCTCCGCGACCAATGGGCGCTCTCAGGGTGGCGAAAGTGGACAAATATTGAACAGTTTTACTTAGTTTTAGTGCAAAGGCTTGATTCAAGAGACAAGATCGTGGGCCGGTTGTAATCCGCCGCCGCGAAATTGCGGCGATTGACCGAAGTGGCGCCGCTTGGATTGACGGGACTGAATTGAGCGCTGAACCGAACTTCGCTGTGCTTGGCAATTAAGGGGTTGGCAATTATGAATTATTTGTGAGCGGCTGAACGCCCGCATCAGCGTCGTCATTTCGTTGCAAAATTGTTATGTGTCGTCTGCGCGTCAGATCGGGGACTTCGCGACGAGAATACCCTTCGCCTGGCGATTGAATCAGGCCCGCGCTCGGATTTCGCCTGGCCCACGTCCCTGGCCGGAAGCGATGACTCCGTAAAAGGCTGGGATCGCCAACAGATAGGCTAGGCCGGCCACCTCGATTACTGCTGCTAGGCCGAAATTGGTCGCGATGACAGGCGCAGCCGCCGCCCCGATCACCGAAAAGCAACCGTTGACGCCCCATGCCCATACGAACATGTGATCTTTGCCTAGACGTCCAAGCGTCGTCATTGCGACCGGCATGGGGAACCCCATCAAAAAGGCGGGCGGGGCAATCAAGAAGAAACAAATGACGAGACGAACTGGATAGGCCATTGCGCCGATCGCGTCGAGCGCATGACCGAGAAACAATCCATACAGGATCAATAGGATCCCAACCGCAACAAATAGAGCGGGCATGACGGTCCGCATGTGGGGCAACGCGCGTTCCGAGGCGAGGGCGCCGAGTCCCGAGAATACCAGCATGCCGGTGATCAGCACCGAGGCCGAGATGGTCGGACTTCCAAGCGCCATGACGAAATGGGCGATGAGCCCAACCTCGACCATGATATAGCCAGCGCCGAGACAGGCGAAGTAGAGCACGGTCAGCGCTTTGCCGGGCGAGCGTGAGAAGACGGCGCGCCAGCCCCAAATCAGCGGTATGGCGAGCAGTACGGTCGCCGTCAGGCAAGCCACGCCAAGCGTCGCCCAAATGAGAAGATAACCCCACTCGTCCTGTAGCAGCTCGAGTCTGTCGAGCACGCGAGGCAGATCAGCAGTCTTGACGTACGCGGCGAAATAGGGCGCGTCGTTAGTCAGCGCCCGCGTATTGAACACGTAGCGATCCGCGATCTCAGGCCATTGCCCAGAGATGAGCGCATGCCAGGCGAGCCGGCCCATCGCTGTCGCCGGCAGAACGCCGTCATCGGCCTTGCCCGAAGGCGGCGCGTCGTCGGCCTTGCCAGGAGGCGTGTCGGCGTCATCGCCGGCCGGGGCCGCTGGCCCGGTGGATTCCGTCGGCTCTGCGGCGGGGGGACCGCCCGCGGCGCCGGCGAAAATCTGTTCGACGTAGCCGGCAAGCGTGCTGTCCGTTTGTGACGGATCGTAGAAGAGGCCCGGGGAGTAGATTTCGTCAAACGACATGGCGCGAGTGTAGGCGCGTAGCTTCTCGATCTCCCCTGGCGCGAAACCTCCATTCTTGTAGAGCACCGTCGCGGTCGACAAGTACGATGAGGCGACGAAAAAGGAATTGGCCAAATGGGCGGGGTCGACCGCGCGCGCCGCGGCGGCCATTGTTGCATAGAGTTTTAACACCGACTTGGGCGGCTCCTCCTTGTTCCAAAGAGTGACCGAAAGCACGCCGCCTGGTGCGAGCGCGCGCATATAGGTCTCCATTGCCTCCTTGGTGTAGGAGAACTTCTCCACAATGGCGAAGCCGCCAGGATTAGAGAGCCCGACTGAATCCGCGAGGCTCAGGTCAATGACGTCGAAGCGCTCGTTGGTGTGAGCAAGGAAGTGGCGGCCCTCGTAGTCGATGACCCGAACCTTGGACAAAATGTCGCCGGTGAACTTGCGGATCACGTCGGCATGAAACGCCTGAAGAACCGCGCGATTGCCTTCGGCGACCGTTACCTCCTTAGCGCCGGAGTGCAGAGCGACCTCGGTCGAGATGCCCCCGCCGAACTGGACGATGAACGTCTTCGGATCCGACTTGATAATGTAAGGGTAGACCATCGGCAGGTAGTGGAAGTAAGCGGTCTCCTTGTCGGTCAGATCGCGCATGATGCCGATCGGGCCATCACCGTCGATATAAAGTCCAAGGTAGGCGTTGGCCGGCATGGTTGGCAGATTGAAGCCGGCGTTATCGGATAGGCCCGGCGCAAAATGCAGGTAAGAGCTCGAATAAGCCTCGAGAAAGCCGAACGGCGATGCGCTCTCGTAGACCTTTTTCGCGTCCGGAAATTTTCGGACGTAGGCGACGCCCTTGTAATCGTTGGTCGCGAGCGTCTTCAGGCCGAGCGTCGGTGGCAGCACAAAATGGCCGGAAAAGGCGACCACGCCGGAAACAAAAAATGGAATGAGACTCAAGCGCCCGCCGGGGCCAAACGCCCAGGCCAGGCAGGCGGCAAACCATAGCGCCAGTGGCGCTGCTATCAAATTGGCGGGCGTAAACACGTACATCGCCAAAAGAAAAACCAGGCCGCAAAGGCCCGCCCCGGCGAGGTCGGCAAAGTAGACGCGACCGAAAATGCGGTTGCTCCTGAGAAACACGCATCCGAGAAAAAACGCGCCCGCCAGGAACGGCGTCAGCTCCGCGAGGAAAATCGCCAGCAGCTTCCACTTCTGCGCCGGGTCGGAAATCAGGAAGATCGCATTGAAGCCGAGATGCTGGACGTAAAGGTTGGCGGCGACGGCAAGCGGCCCGAACAGGGCGAGCGAAACGGTCGCGGCCCCACGCCAATTGCGAGCGAACCGGTCCTTGGCGACGGTCATCACCGCGCTCGCCAGGCCAAACCCCAGCATCGCCAAGCTTACCACCAGCGAGCCGAAATGAGCCCAGCTCCCAACAGAGAAGACGCGCATAATGTCGATCTGCAATGCAATGACGGAGCCGGCGGCAAGGCCTACGGCGAAATAAAGCGCGAGGCGCGAGCCTGAACCGAGCTCCGAGTCTGGCTCAGTCTGCGCCTCGAGGATATCGGCGATCGGAACTTTGCTGGCTTCGTTCATTGCGTCTCGGAGCAGTAGCCGGTCAGGAGTGACTGGCTAAGTCCTTAGCTTGAGGGCGCCCCCGCGGCCAAAGCGATTCTGATATGAACCGGCGCTAGTTGTTGTGCGTGCCGACGATCTGCTCGCCTTCAAGCTTGGTGAACGGAACGAATGGAACGATCCGCCCGCCATAGATGTCGGACCGCGCGACCGTCATCTCGCCGTCCGGCTGTTGCCTCTTCACCACCTTCAACACGCGCTGCGCTCCGGGTGGCCCGACGGGAATGACCATGATCCCTCCGGGCTTCAATTGCTGCAGCAGCGGGGGAGGAACATGGTCGATACCGCAGGTGACGATGATCTTGTCGAAGGGCGCCGCCTCTTCCCAACCATAATAGCCGTCGGCAGCCTTGCTCTTGATTGCCTCGAACTCCGTGTAGCCGTCCTTGATCAACTGATCGTAGATCGATCGCGTGCGCTCAGCCAGGGGCTTGATAATCTCGACGGTGTGGACCTGGTCGGTGAGATGCGAGAGGTAGGCCGACTGGTAGCCGGAGCCGGTGCCGACCTCCAGCACCTTCTCGCCCTGCTTCGGATCGATGTTCGAGGTCATGCGGCCAACGATGTGGGGGCCGGAAATCGTGACGCCGTAGCCGATGTCGAGAAAAGCGTGGTCGTAGGCTCTGGCCAGATTCTGCTTCAGCACGAATTTCTCGCGCGGCGTCAAAAGGAAGGCGTGTTTGTTGCGATCGTTGACGAGGTCCTCATTGCGGACCAACGCGCCGAAGCGATCGAACCGCTCGCCGAGAAATTTCGGATCCTCTCCGCGTTGCGCCACGCCCCACGCGATGAATTTCTCGCGATTGTCCATCGGCGGCGCCATGTCGAAAGTAAAGGCTGTGGGCACGTCGGCCATCGCCAGCCGCGGCGCGAGCGAGCCTGCAAACAGGCCGGCGGCGCCGGCGATAAATTGACGTCTTTGCACCAATGGCCTCCTCAAACGGCTTCCGCCAGTTCGAATCTAGGTGGCCTGATACCCTAAACTGATAGAAAACGCGACACCCCCGAGCACGATTTCGGCGCGGATTACATGTTATTAATCGGTCCGTAAGCGACGTGCGTGTTCTCTCACTGTGCGAGAGGATTGCGCGCCCATTCTTTGAGCGTCCGCGTATGGTGGATCGCCGCGAACCCAAGCGCCGATCCGGTCCGACGCTCTCTGCGCGCGATATCGCTGAAGGGAGATCCGACAATGCGGATTTCGGCCCCCTGCCTCCGCACCATGGCGAATAGCGTCGCCGCGTTGGCCGGCGAGATGCGGACGCAGCCGTGCGACGCCGGCCTGCCGAGATTGCCGACCGCGTTCGTGCCGTGGATCGCGTATTGGCCATAGAAGAAGATGGAGTGCGGCATCGGCGCGTTGTTGTATTTGGCGGAGTGGACCATGGCGTACAGCGCTCGCGGCCGGAAGACGCCATTCGGCGTTGCATGACCAGCTTTGCCTGAGGATATCGGCCAGACATAGGTTTCGCCCGATCCCGAATGGACGGTCATTGTCTGCGACGCGAGGTCGACGTTGATCTCAACGTGGGCGTAAGCATAAGTCGGCGCCGCGATGAGAACCACGAGCGCAAGAAAGCGCGTGAATAGAATCCCCATTTGCCCCGCCCCCCTCGTCAGCCGACTCGTTTGCCCAGCTTGAAGAATCGGCCCGCAGCCCGCGCCCGCCTAGATCAATTTTTCAGCCGTCGAGTATTCCCGCACCTTTGAAATGTGTCCCTTCGCCCACAAGGGGTCGACTTCAATCATGGCGTCAAACCAGCAATCGCGCAATCGTGATCCTGAACGTCCTCCGCATGGCCACCGCCCTCGAACGAGAACTGGTCGGCCAGCAGGACGAAGCCGGGCTTCCCATCAAAGGTCGCGCCCACCGCCGCAAGGCTATAGGCGCCCATATGCCCCCGGGCGCCCTCGATCCCGTCCGCGAGAAGCTTGAGCGGGGCAACGTCGACAAGACCGGCCGAGTCGATTCGGCGCGCGAAATAGATTCGACCTTGGAGCGGCGCCGTCATCGCGCGCCAGACGCCGTCGAGTGAGGAAGCGTATTCGGCCAGGGCCTTCATGACCGGAATGGCCATGCAGTCGACATGGACATGCAATTGTTCCTGGCTGCGCGCCCATTTCGAGTTGATCGCCAGTCCAACGGCCTCCCGCGGCAGCGCGCGGCCAAGACGGGCCTCCACCAACGTCTTTGCTCCCCAGGCGTCAGCAAACACCGGCGGCGCGTTCGGCGCCAGCATTTGCGGATCTTCGATGCCGGTGATGCGCCGCGTCGGAATGGCAAGCATCTGCGCGATGCCGACCAGGTCTTTCAGAACCGCCACGCCCTGGTCG
>DATCEJ010000122.1:0-11569 GCA_036510135.1 Roseiarcus sp.
AGAGGGGACAATCGATAAGTTTTTACATTGCGCTGCTACGGCGCGCGAACGTTGTCGCCGTTTGTACTCTTCAAGACTGAGAAAAGAACTCCCTAAATACATCGCGACGATTGACTTTTGAATCCAACTTGCTGGGAAAGATAAAAAAGTGGGGCCCTCTTTGACTGGAACAACGCTCATCAAGAGCCTTCTGCTCGGTTCCGCAGCTGGTATCGTCGCCGTCGCCTTTGCTCAAGCGGCCGATCTGCCGACCCGGAAGGCGGCGCCGGTCGAATATGTCAAAGTCTGCGACGTCGGCGGCATCACCGGCTGGGCGCTGCCAGGCTCTGACACTTGCCTGAAATTCAGCGGCTACGTGACTGGCCAGTTCGCTGGCGGCAATCTCAACACCCAGTACAACTGGGCCGGAAGCCCGGTCTATTCGGCAATCGCTGGCGTGAAGCTTCCGGCGGCCGTTTCCGCCGCAGCAACGCCAAGGCTCCTGGTTGCGGCGAGCAACGCGCAGCAGAACACGACCTTCTATCGGGACACGACCGGCTGGTCGACGCGCGTGAACTTCGGTTTCGACATGGTCTCGAACACCGCTTACGGGCCGCTGCTCGGCCATTTTGACGCCAACGCCGACGTATCCAACGGCTTCGACCCGATCCAGCCCACGCCGATCAACAACATTGTCTATCTTAACACCGCCTATCTCACTTGGGCGGGGATCACCGCCGGCATGGCGCAATCGTTCTTCTCGTTCACCGCCGGCGGGGACAATTTCTCGAACTTCTTCTCGTCCGACCGCAAGGGCTACAATGAACCCTTGTTGCTAGCCTACACGGCCTCGTTCGGCGGCGGCTTCACGGCCACGCTGTCGGCGGAAAGCCCGGGCTCGGTCGGCGCTTCCGGCGGCGGCACGCAGATGACCGGGGCTGGGGGACTGAACCAGGGTCCCATCGGTGGGTTCGAACCTGGCAATATCACTTTCGGCGGCCAGCGCTGGCCCGATATCGTCGGCTCTCTGCACGCGAAGCAGGGCTGGGGCGAGGCGCAGGTCTCCGGCGTCATTCATAATGTCAACGTGTCGGACAACAGCTTCGACAACACGGCCGTTTGCGGTGCGGATTTCGCCAGCGTCTGCAACGGCCGGGAGAACAAGGTCGGCTGGGCCGTCGACGCCGGCGTCAAGGTGAACCTGCCGTCGTTTGGCGACGGAGACAACCTGCTCCTCACAGGCGCCTACTCTCAGAACGCGACCTGGTATTCGGGCATCCCCGATGGGATGTGGGGCGAGAACGGCCAGGTCAACGGCAACGGCCAGCCGCTCTATCTCGCCGACGCCTTCTTCGATCCAATCACGAACACTTGGGCGAAGCCGACGGCGTGGTCGGTTTCAGCGTTGGTCGAGCACCATTTCACGCCCCAGTTCTATATCGACCTCGAAGGTTCGATCGGCGGCGTCGACTGGAGCGATCAGGGCGGCTGCGGCGGCGTTGCCGTTCTCGCCGGGGTGTGCCCGCTCTCCGCCATCGGTGGCTCCTTGTCGCCCAGCGCGTTCACCTGGATCGCGGGCGCGGATCTCGGCTGGAACCCGGTTACAAATCTCAACTTCGATCTCGAACTCATGTACCAAGCCGTGAATCAACAGACCCCGAGCGGCGCGCTCGGCACGGTTTACAATTTGGGCGAGGCGAACCAGGTCTTCGTCCCAGGCGCCTGGCAGGGCGACAGCAACGGCTTCGCCGGACGCGTGCGCATCACTCGCTATTTCTGATCTACTCTACGAGCGGCGGAACAGCAGCGCCCCGACGCTCGTTGAGCACCGGGGGCGTTTACCCGTCAGCGCCGCGTCGGCTGTGCGTCCCATCAGTCCTGCCGGCGCTGGCTCGCAAGAGAATTGGAATGTTTTCAAATTGAAATGATTGCGATTTTCGATCCCGCGCCTTTGGAGATGCCGGCACAAGTGTTAGCTCTCTGACTGCGTTCTGCAGTCATCAAATTCAATCGGCTGTGGGGCGTCATGACAATTGGGTGGGGGCGGCGCTTCAGCGCCCGTATGTTCGCGTCTGTTTCGATGCTTGCGGCAGGATGGGGAGGAGAGGTTTCAGTGGCCGCTGCACAGACGGCCAGTTCTCTCGGTTACGGAATGCCCTTGCCTAGTCTTGGGCAGGTGACGACCCCCGACCCGTATCATGAGCTCGAGACGAAATACATCTTCGGCTTCACTGAGGGCGCCGACATTGGCGCAGAGGGCGAGAAGTCAATCGAATTTGAGACGACGACCGCATCGGGCCTGCGCGGCGGCACATACGCGGCCCTCGAGCAGGAGGTCGAGTTCGAGAGCGTGCCGACGCAGAATTTTGGCTACGAGCTCAGCGCTCATGGGCTGGGTTTCTCCGTCAACGATGTGCCCGGAATGCCGAACGCACACGGGTTCAACTTCAGCGGCCTGTCGGCGGAATTCCGCTATCTGGTGATTGGTCGAGGACCAGGCTCGCCAGTCGGATTCACGCTGGTCGCCGAACCGGAGTGGGCCCGTATCGACGACGGCGGACAGCCCATCACCGACTTCAATCTGACGCTGAGAGGCATCCTCGATACAGAGCTTATTCCCAACCGCCTCTACGCGGCGACGAACGTCTTCTACACCCCTGACTATTCGCGGTCGCCCGGCGAGCCTTGGGGATGGTCGGCATCATATGGAGTGTCGGGCGCGCTCGCCTATCGCTTCACGCCGAAACTGACCATGGGCGCCGAGATCGAATATGACGCGGCTTATGACGGGGCGGGCATTCAGTCGTTGCAGGGCCAGGCGCTCTATCTTGGCCCGACGCTTCATATTCAATTCAACGGCCACATGATGCTGGCGGCGGCGTGGTCGACCCAGATCGCCGGTCATGCGACAGGCGAAAACCTTGGCCTTGATCTTACGAACTTCCCGCACCAGCAGGGCAATCTGAAGTTCGAGATCGAATTCTAGCAGCGACACAGAGGATCAGGAGTAAAAACATGCGCGCGGTTTCAAAGGTGAGCCTCGGTCTCGCTATCATCATCGGGCTTGGCGCCCCTCTCGCCCTAGCGGCGGATTCCGCGCGCGTGAGCGTGACGCTCAAGGACCACAAATTTTCGCCAGCCGAGCCGAGCGCGCCAGCGGGCAAGCCTATTGTCATCGATGTGTCCAATCTCGACCCAACGCCCTCGGAATTTGAGAGCAAGACCCTGCGTGTGGAAAAGGTCGTCCCGGCCGGAGGGAAGATCTCGATCCAGATTCGTCCGCTGTCGGCTGGTCGCTACCGTTTCTTTGACGACTACCATGAGGACACGACCGAGGGCTTCCTGGTCGTCAAATGAGCGTCGGTCGTTCAACAAGGCTTGATTAGAGAGCGGCGATGCTTGGCGCGCTGATCATTGTCTTTCGTGAGGTCATCGAAGCCGGCCTTATCGTCGGCATCGTGTTGGCGGTGACGAAGGGGCTCGCCGGCAGTCGGCTTGCGATCGCGGCGGGCGTCCTGGCCGGCGTTGTCGGCGCGTCGCTCGTCGCAGCCTTTGCCGGGGCGATAGGCGAGGCCCTGGCGGGCATCGGCCAGGAAATATTCAACGCGACAATTCTTCTGATCGCCGTCGTGATGCTGACCTGGCACAATGTCTGGATGGCGAGTCATGGCCGCGAGCTCGCGGCCGACGTCAAGAAGGTCGGCGAGGCGTTGCGGACCGGCTCGCAATCGATCTTCGCGCTCGGCGTCGTCTGCGCTGTCGCGGTGATGCGCGAAGGCTCGGAGGTCGCGCTTTTCATGTATGGCCTCGTCGTGGCCGGGGGCTCAACTGCGATTGAGCTCGTGATCGGCTCGCTTCTCGGGCTTGCCGCGGGCATCGCCGTAACAGCGCTGACCTACCTTGGTTTGGTGGCGATCCCACAGCGGCGCCTGTTCGCGGTTACGACCGCGCTCATCAGCCTGCTTGCCGCAGGCCTCGCGGCGCAGGCGGTGCTCTTCCTGCAGCAGGCCGGCGTCTTGACGATGCTGAGCCAGACGGCTTGGGACACGTCCGCCATCCTATCGGATACAAGCCTGTTCGGCCGGGTGCTGCACACGCTGATCGGATATTCCGACCAGCCTTCGGTGCTGCAGGTCGTCGCTTATTGCATAACGCTTGCCGTCATCGTCGTTCTGACCAAGACATTGGGGTCGCGGCGCGCGCCGGCCATGAAGGCGCGCCGGGCGACGGCAGGTTGAGCGAAACGCGCCGAGCGTTCCCTTTTCGATTGGAAGTGACAGATCGCGCGGGTGGGTGTAGGTTTCCTTCAATCCTGTCGGCGCGAGATTTCGCGACGTTAAGTTCCTCCTGGCTGACGCCCGAATCTCGGTTGGCGCAGACGACATGAAGGAGGAACGCTGTGACTTCCGCTTTCCACGTCTATTTCGGGCCCGAGGCCCTCGCTTCGACGCCACAAGTGCGGCGCATCGGCCCGGACGACTGCTTCTCCGCGCTCAAGGAGGGGCTCGACGATTTCTTCTCGATGCCGACATATCCGGTATTTGTCGGACTGTTCTACGCCGTTGCGGGAATCGCGCTATTTGCGATGACATCACTCGGTAATGCGCTGCATCTGGCCTTTCCGTTCGCGGCAGGCTTCGCCCTCGTCGGGCCGTTCGTAGCCATTGGCCTCTACGAGATGAGCCGGCGACGCGAACGCGGGCTGGTGGTGAGAGGACGTGACGCCTTCACGGTCCTTCGCTCGCCGGCTCTACCTTCGATTCTTGCGTTCGGTCTGCTCCTGGTTGCGATCTTCGCCGCCTGGATCTTCGCCTCCGAACTCATCTATGTGTGGCTCTACGGGCCCAATCCGCCCGCCGGCGCAATCCCGTTCCTTCAGGACGTTCTGAGCACCGGTCGCGGGTGGACGTTGATCGTCCTAGGCGTGCTGGTCGGTTTCTGCTTCGCCGCGGTCACGCTTGCGATCAGTGTCGTCTCGTTCCCACTGATGCTTGATCGCCACCTCGGCCTGGCGCCGGCGCTTGAGGCCTCGTTGCGCGTGACGCGCGCCAATCCGCTCGCCGTCGCGTTCTGGGGCCTAATTGTCGCAGTGGCGCTTGTCCTCGGCTCGCTGCCGCTGTTTTTTGGCCTCGCCGTCGTTTTACCAGTCCTTGGCCACGCGACATGGCGCCTTTATCGAAAGGCGATCGAGCGAGATCCAGCCCATGAGGCGCCGATCGAAGGCCCCTTGAACCCGGACGTCACAAAGAACCCGGCCCTGCGGCTCGTTTTTATTTTCCTGGACATGGTCGATTTCCTTCGAGAAGGAAAAGAGCCAAGACCGACCGATCTTGGCGCACGGGATGGCGAGCCGAGATCGCAGGCGAAACCAGCGGGCGGCTCGCCTTGAGGGCGTCGACCGGCCGCGGCGTTATTGCATCAGCGGACCCCAGGAGGGATCGCTGCCGTAGTTGGGAGTTGGCACAAGGAATTCAGCGTGGCCGAAAATGTCGGTCATGTAGAGCTTCGGGCCCCCGGAGCCGCCGGCGTCGCGGAAGAACATGAGATAGAGGCCGTTGGGGGCAAAGGTGGGCCCCTCATTGTGGAAGCCTTCAACCAGGATTCGCTCGCCAGAGCCATCCGGCTTCATCACGCCGATGCCGAACGAGCCGCTTTTGATGCGCGTGAAGGCGATCAGGTCGCCGCGCGGCGACCAGACCGGCGTCGAGTAATGGCCTTCGCCAAAGGAAATGCGCTTGGCCGCGCCGCCGCTTGCGCTCATGACATAGATCTGTTGCGAGCCGCCGCGGTCAGATTCAAATGCGATCTGCGAACCGTCTGGCGAATAGGTCGGCGAGGTGTCGATCGCCGAACCTTCGGTCAGACGTGTCGTGGCGCGCGAGCGCAGGTCCATCGAGTAAAGGTTGGTGCTCGCCCCGTCGGAGAGGGACAGTGCGATCTGTTGACCGTCCGGGGAGAACCGTGGCGCGAAGGTCATGCCGGGAAAATTGCCCACGGACTCGCGTTGTCCGGTGTCGAGATTGAGCAGGGTCACCTTGGGATCACCGCCGCCGAACGACATATAGGCGACTTGCTGAGCGGAAGGCGAGAAGCGCGGGGTGACGACCAGCTCTTTGCCGCCATCGAGATATTTGATGTTGGCGCCGTCCATGTCCATGACGGCCAGCCGCTTGCGCCGCTTCTCCTTCGGGCCAGTCTCGTCGACGAAGACGATCCGCGAATCGAAAAATCCCTTCTCGCCGGTCACGCGCGAAAACACCGCGTCGGCGATCATGTGCGATACGCGGCGGGCGTTCGCCGCTTCGGTCGAATATTGTTGACCGGCGACCTGCTCGCCGGTCGCGGTGTCCCACAAACGGAACTGCGCGGTGACGCGCCCTGCGTCCTTATGAAGCACCCGTCCGGTCAGCACGAATTGCGCCGCGGCCGTTTTCCACGCGTCCAGGTTCGGCGATGCGTCAGGATTGGAGATTGTTTCGGGAAAGCTCGCCGCATTGAGCGGCAGAAGGAAGATCGAGCGGGCGAAATCCGAGGCTATGACGCTACTGATCTTGTCCCCCGCCTCTTCGCCCGCGAACGGGGTCACGGCGATGGTCACCGGTTTGAAATTCGCGCCTGCATGCACGTAGATGTCGCCGTCAGCCATTGCGGGCGCGCCGATGACCACGGCGAGGCCAAACGCGAGGGCTGAAAGCACATCGCGACGAGAGACGAAACAAAAGACGCTCATTAACGATCTCACGGAAGACAGGGACACCTCTCCGCCTGCGCTCACCGAGCAGCGACTTGAGGATCGAAGTGGATGGTCTCGGTTCTCCATTGCTCATAAAACGGGCGATATTGCGCCGGCACCGACAGCGGGTTGCAATTCTCCACCGCGGCGAGGACGCTCTTTGCTTGCGGTTTGAGAGCCGGGTCTGACGGTGGGTTGACGAGCTTCGCCGGCTTCGACAGCGAGCCGTCCGGGTTATAGGCGAGGCGCACATGCGCGACGTAGACGTCGGCGTCGGCCGGCTGCCGCGCCGGCTTCCAGCACGCGAGATAGGTCTTGATCAGCCAGGTGTCGAAGCCGGCCTGCTGCGCCGAGGTCATGCGCGTGGGCGGCTCGACGTGTGGGGCCGGCTCCGTCGAGGTTCGAGCCGCAATGACAGCCGGCGGAGTGGGAGGCATCGGCGGTTCCGCAGCCGGTTTGGGAACCTCCGCCACGCGCAACGGATGGTGATTCCCGAGGCGCTCGTAGCTGCCGTAAGCGGCGGCCGCGACCGCCATGAGGATAAGCGCCCCGATAGGCCTCGGTAAAATACGCATTCCGGTTGAATCTCCCTTTCCGGTGTTGGCCGCGCGCGAAGCAGCCCGGCGCTGCGGTTGCGTGGGCGTCATCCCTGGGTCTCTCGCGGATCGAAATGGATGGTTTCGACCTTCCATTGTTCGAAAAAGGGCATGTACTCGGCCGGAACCCTCAGGGGATCGCATTTTCGGACCGCGCGCATCGCGCTCTCCGCATGCGCGCGCCAGGCCCGGTCGCTCGGCGGGTTCAAGAGAACCGGGCGACTCGAGAGCGATCCGTCAGGATTGAAGATCACCTTGATTTCCGCGACATACGTGTCGCCGTCAGGCATGCCCGGCGGGGGCGTCCAACAGTTGAGGTAGCTCTCCGTCAGCCACGCATCGAGCGCCGAAGCCATCGACATCGACATGTGCGGCGCGTCGTGGTGGGGCAGCCCTTGCGGCGTCGCTGAAGCCGTCTGGGTCGGCGCGGCGGTCGGCGTCTTGCCCTGGCCGATCAGCTTGGCGATCGAGTTCGGGTCAAAGTTGCGTGACGGCTTGGGCTTTTCAGGTTGAGGCTCTTTCGGCCGTTCGGATGGCGGATCGATAAACTTTGGCCGCACGGGCGGCTCAACCGTCGCTTCCTGAACAGCCGCCTTCGGCGGCGGGGGAGGGGGCTCGGGTCGTTCGGGCGGCATCGGTTCGGGGTCCGGGGGAGGCGTCGCATCCGCTTTCTGTGGCGAGGCGGGTTTCGGCGGCGGATTTTCGGCTTTTGGCGGCGTGGGTGGGGGCTGCGCGGCCTCCGGTTTGGGCGGCGGGGTCGGCGCAGGCTGGGACGGAGGCGGCGGCGCGGGCGCGGATTGGGGCGCGGGTTTGGCGTCCTTTTCGCCGTTGGCGATCTGGTTGAGTTCGCTCAGCGAAATGGTTTCAATCGGAATCGCTTCGGGAGTGTCCGCGAATTTCGGGGCCGAGGCGAAGCCGAGCACGAGCAGCGCCAGCAACGCCCCATGCAGCGCTGCGGAGCCGGCAAGATTCGAATATGACGGCCGTTCTTCCAACGCCGCTCCCGGCTATTGTTTGATCGGCTCGGTGACCAAGGCCACCTTCTTGAAGCCGGCGGAGGTGACCGCCGCCATGATTTCCGCAACCCGCCCGTAGGGCACGACCTTCGAGGCGCGAAGGTAGATGCGCTGATCGGTATCGCTCTGCGAGACCGCCTGGAGCTTGGCCACCAGATCCGCGTCGGCCGTCGGCTGGTCCATCACATAGAGCTGGCCCTGCTCGTTGAGCGAGACCGCGATCGGCTTGCGATCGACATTGAGAGCTGTGGCGCTCGCCCGCGGCAGGTCGACCGACACGCCGGTGGTGAGGAGGGGCGCGGCGACCATGAAGATGATCAAGAGCACGAGCATGACGTCGATGAACGGCGTCATGTTGATGTCCGCCATCGCGCCGTAGCGCGGAACGCCGCGCCGTCTTCGACCGCTCTTGCGACCGCCAAGGACAGGGGAGGCCATCGGCTCGCTCCGTCCGCCTCAGGAAACTTTTTCGATCGACAGATGATGGTCGATCTGCCGCGACAGGATTGACGAGAATTCGTCGGCGAAGCTTTCCAGCCGCGCCTGCGCCTTGGCGACGTCGCCCTGGAGCTTGTTGTAGGCGATCAGCGCCGGGATGGCGGCGAAGAGCCCGATCGCCGTCGCCAGCAGCGCTTCGGCAATGCCGGGGGCGACGACCGCGAGCGAAGTGTTCTTAGAAGCCGCGATCGACTGAAACGAGTTCATGATGCCGAACACCGTGCCGAACAGGCCGATGAATGGTCCGGCGGAGGCGATGGTCGCCAGAACCAGGAGGTTCGATTCGAGCCGCTCGACCTCGCGCGCGATCGAGACGTCGAGAACCTTGTCGATGCGCGCGTGAAGGCCGCGAAATGAGCCGGCCGCCTGCTGGAAGGAGCGCTTCCACTCGCGCATGGCCGCGACGAACAGGGCGGCCGCGGCGCTGTTGTTGGTCTGGTTGGAGAGCGACGTGTAGAGCTCCTCGAGCGATTGGCCCGACCAGAAGATCTGCTCGAAACTTTCCATCTCATTCTTGAATTTGCGAAATAGCCGGGTCTTGTCGAAAATGATCGTCCAACACCAGAGGGACGAGAGGAAAAGGCCCAGCATGACCGCCTTCACAACGATATGGGCCGACCAGAACATCGCGAGGATGCTGGATTCCGGAGTAGCGGCCGCGGTGGCTACGTCGGCAGGATTCATCGGGACAGGCGACCTTTTGTTGGCGGGCGGAACCGCGCAGCCAATGGCGGCAAAACGGAACGGGGCGGGGTCTGCGCCGCAAATCGGCCAAAACTTGGGCTTTTGTCAGACGCGGGAAAACCTGATTTCTCGCTGCAATTTAAGACTCTGATAGTGTTAACGCTGCGTTATCAACGCATCGTTAACAGTGGGCGGCGCGTTCTTTTGCGCCCGCGGCGCATAGAGTCGACGGCGAGGCCGACTCTCTACCAAAATCGCGCCGCCGCCTTTATCGTGGTCCGGCCGGCGCGATCGTCTCGTCCGGAGGAGGCAGGTTGATGGGGGCGCTCTGGACCTTTGGTTGGGAATGGGGCTCGGCGCTTTTGCGCTGGCTCCATGTGATCGCGGCCATCGCGTGGATCGGCGGGTCGTTCTTCTTCATGCATCTCGACGCCAGCCTGCGCAAGAAGGCGGCCGACGACCCGGCGATCAAGGGAACGTCCTGGCAGGTGCACGGCGGCGGCTTCTATGAAATGAAGAAGTACATGCTCGCGCCCGCCGCGCTGCCCGAGCATCTCATCTGGCACAAATGGCAATCCTACTGGACCTGGATGAGCGGCTTTGCGCTCTTGTGCTGGGTCTATTACGGGCAGTCGTCGCTCTTTCTGATCGACCCCGCGGTGATGGTCCTCGAGCCGTGGCAGGCGGCGCTGATCGGGATCGTCGCGCTGGCGCTTGGATGGCTCGTCTACGATTTCCTGTGCCGCTCGCCGCTCGCCGCCAATGAGCCGCTGCTCGCGCTGGTGGGCTTTGGCTATGTCGTTGCGACGAGTTGGGTGTTCACGCTCGTCTTCTCCGGCCGCGGCGCGCTCATCCACACCGGCGCGCTCATGGCGACGATCATGACCGCCAATGTGTTTTTCATCATCATGCCGAACCAGCGCAAAAGCATCGCCGCGTTGCAAGCCGGCCAGAAGCCCGATCCGGCTTGGGGCCAAAGTTCGAAGATTCGGTCGACTCACAACAATTACATCACCCTGCCGGTGGTGTTCCTGATGCTATCGAGCCACACGCCGTCGACCTTCTCCAACCCGCGCGTAATTCCTGCCATCGTGACCTGCATCATCGTCGCCGGCGCGATGGTGCGTTATTTCTACAACGTTTGGCATCTCGATCACGACCGCGCGCCCTGGTGGGCATGGGCGGCGGCGGCGGTCGCCGTCCTTTGCGCCTTCGGCTTCGCTGCGACCGCGTCGTCCGGCATGCGCTCGCTGATGGGATTGGCGGAGTTCCCGACCGAGACCGCAAGACTTGATGAGCCGAAAGCGCCGCAGGAAGTCGTCGACATCGTGCAACTGCGCTGCATGATGTGCCACGCGGCGGAGCCGATGGAGGAAATCGGCGAGGCGCCGAAGGGCGTGCTTCTCGATACGCCCGAGCACATTGCCCGGTTCGCGCCCGCGATCCTCCAGCAGGCGGTGCTGAACCACACAATGCCGCCCAACAATTTCAGCCAGATGACCGACGACGAGCGCAGGACGCTCGCGCGCTGGCTGGGGGTCGAGACGGCGCAGAACTGATGGACGCTCGCGTATTGGACGCCGATCTCGCAGCCGGCCGGCGGTTGATGGCCCGGCTCGAGGCGTTCGCTGAGTTCACGGACGAGCCGCGGCGGTTGACGCGGCTTTTTCTATCGGAAGCCCATCGCCGCGCGGCGCTTGCCTTCATCGGTTGGTGCGGCGAGACGGGGCTCGAAGCGAAAATCGATGCGGCCGGCAATGTCGTGGCTCGCTACGAGGGCAAACGGGCCGGCGCTCCGGCGCTTATGCTTGGCTCGCACATCGACACCGTGCGCGACGCAGGCTCCTACGACGGAAATTTTGGCGCGCTGGCCGCGCTGGCCGTCGTTGAGGCGCTGAGCGCGCGCGATGAGCGGCTCGATCACGCGATTGAAATCGTGGCCTTTGGCGATGAGGAGGGCGTCCGCTTTCGGACCACGCTCACCGGCTCGCGCGCGCTGGCTGGAACTTACCCGCAAGACGCGCTCGACCAAAGGGACGCCGACGGCGTCTCGATGCGCGAAG